>CAYLSF010000551.1:0-5302 GCA_964385675.1 uncultured Saprospiraceae bacterium | reverse complement strand
GCTATCGGGATGGTCTCTTATCTCTATTCTTAAAAATTAAAGATGTTGCCAATCGGTTTTTTGAAAGGTTCAAGTAGGCATAAAAAGACAAGGCTTACGCAGCAAGGTGTAAGCAAACCTACTATTGTGGGGCAACAGGGAGAACCAATCCTATTGACCGTTGGCTAGCGTAGGGGAATCGTATTAAAACGAGTAATAACTATCATTAGAAAAAGTTTGATGAAAAGATTGACTTATTTTTAAGGAAAATTTATAAGGGAAAGTTCCTTATCTATTGAATTAAAAAGTCATCAAAAGGATTAAATATCAAAACTTGTTTACCAGTTAAATAATAACGATATTTGATGAAAATAGATGACTATGATCGTAGATGTTATAGAAAAAGTTGGTATTCAAAACCAAAATAAAATTTATACAATTGAAGAGTATTTTGAATTAGAAGAATCCTCAGAAATTAAACATGAATTTATTAACGGAAAAATAGCTCCAATGGCAGGTGGTACAATTTCACATAATACACTAATTTTTAATTTATTAGGCTTATTTTTTATAGCTTTAATGAATACAGAAAGACAATTAAGAGCTTTCCCAAGCGACCAAAAAATATACATTCCAAATTGGAATCAAAGTTTATATGCTGATGCTTCGGTCGTAGAGGGAGAAGTTGAAAAATACAAGGGAGGCAAGCAAGCCATTACAAACCCTACATTGATAGTAGAAGTTTCCTCCAAATCTACTGTAGGATATGATAAGGGACTCAAATTTAGTAAATATAAAAGTATCGCTTCTTTCAAAGAATATGTTTTAGTGAATCAAAATATGCCTTATGTGGACGTATTATACAAAACGGAAAAAGGATGGTTGCACAATGATTATGTAGGTATGGATACGGAGATTCCATTACAATCTTTAGGTATAACTTTAAAAATGAGCGATTTGTACAAAAATGTAGAAGATTTACAAGACCCGCAAAGAGCTATGTCATTTGAACCAAAAGAAAAATAGTAAGCGATTCCATTTTCAATTTAACTTAATTATCTATTTAGTAAAAAGTATAGACACCAATATTTATTAAAAATCCAACCTTTTAATTCAATAGTCGTTATATTCGCATAATTTTTGGAATTACAATTCACAACTAATTAATTATACTAAATAATTTATTCAAGTTGGGCGTTACGAATTGTAGGTTAGAATGTGTTTAAAAACTTTCCTATTAATGGATTAAGTTGTTCCATATAACATTGTACATTCAACTCACAACCCTAATCCCGATAACTATCGGGACGTAACACACAACACTACATTATTCAATACAATGAGTAACTACTCTTATATTTTTAACGCACATCCCGCTTTTATAGAAAGTATTTACCAGCAGTATAAAGCTAATCCAGAGTCTGTAGATGAAGGATGGAGATTGTTTTTTGAAGGTTTTGAATTTGGAGGAACGGATAGTAACGAAGGTTTCACAGGAACGGTTAATACCATTCAAACTACGGAAAATGGTGAAATTCCTTTTACGGCTAAAGAATTTCAAGTTGTTGGATTAATCAACGGATACCGAAGAAGAGGACACTTACTATCGACAACGAATCCTATTTTAGATAGACAGGATAGAAATCCTTTGTTGGATTTAGAGGATTACGGCTTATCGGAAGCAGATTTGAATACTCGCTTTGTGGCAAGTAGAGAAATCAACTTACCAGCAGGAGAGACGCTTCAAACCATTGTAGATAGGTTGAAAAAAATCTATTGTGGAAGTATTGGATTGGAATATCAATATATTGCGATGCGAGAAAAGCGTCGTTGGTTGCGAGAGAAATTAGAGCAGTTCAATGATGATGATTATGGATTCTCTTTAGAAAAGAAACGTCGAATTTTAGAAAAACTAAATGGAGCGGTTGGTTTTGAGAGTTTCTTGAATAAGAAATATGTAGGGCAAAAACGCTTTTCATTAGAAGGTGGAGAATCTGTCATTCCTGGCTTAGATGCGATTATCAATAAAGGGGGAGATTTAGGGGTAGAAGAAGCCCTAATCGGAATGGCACATAGGGGGCGTTTGAATGTATTGGTCAATACATTAGGTAAAACATACGACCAAATTTTCAATGAATTTGAAGGAAACGCCATACCTGATGAGACACTGGGGGATGGAGATGTAAAGTATCACTTAGGGTATAGTACACAAGTAACCACACCTTCTGGTAAAGAAGTTCGCTTGAATTTAGCACCAAATCCATCGCACTTAGAGGCAGTGAATACTGTTGTGCAAGGTTGGGCAAGATCGAAAGCGGACATCATGTATGAAAGTGATTATGATAGAGTTTTACCTATCTTGATTCACGGTGATGCGGCGATTGCAGGGCAAGGTATCGTGTATGAAACGGTACAAATGAGCCAACTAGAAGGGTATTACACAGGTGGTACAATCCATATTGTGATTAATAATCAAGTGGGTTTTACTACGGATTATAAAGATGCTCGTTCAGCTACGTATTGTACAGGAATTGCAAGTTTGGTACAAGCACCAGTGATTCACGTTAATGGTGATGATCCTGAAGCAGTGGTTTTTGCAGCAGAGTTAGCCATCGAATATCGCCAAAAATTTAATACAGATTTCTTTATTGATTTGGTTTGTTATCGTCGTCATGGACACAACGAAGGGGACGATCCTCGCTTTACACAACCTAGAATGTATAAAGCCATTGATACACATCCTGATCCAAGAGAGATTTATACAAAATATTTGATTAGTAAAGGACAGGTAGAAGCGGAACTAGCAGCTAAGATGGATGATGAGTTTAGAGCTTTCTTACAGGCTCGTTTTGACGAGGTAAAGGAAAACCCATTGCCTTACACCTATCAAGAACCAGAATTAGCTTGGCAAAAACTAAGAAGAACAGCAGATCCTAAAGATTTTATTACATCCCCTGATACAGGAGTAGCTAGAGCAACGTTGGATAAAATTGTTCAACATCTGATTACAATGCCGAATGACTTTACGCCAATTAGTAAAGTGAAACGCTTGTACAAAGGAATGAAAAAACGTGTGGATACGAACACACTAGATTGGGGATTGGCAGAACTGATGGCATATTCTACGTTCTTATTGGAAGGAAAAGATGTTCGTATGAGTGGGCAGGATGTTAAAAGAGGAACTTTCTCTCATCGTCATGCGGTGTTGATGGATGCTAACAATTATTCTCAATATAATCGGTTGAATGATATTGATGAGCAACAAGGGAAATTCCGAATTTTCAACTCTTTATTGTCTGAATTTGGAGTATTAGGATTTGAATTTGGATATTCATTAGGTACGCCTGATACATTGGTTTTGTGGGAAGCACAGTTTGGTGATTTCTATAATGGTGCTCAAACAATGGTGGATCAATTCATTATGTCGGCAGAAAGTAAGTGGAATAGAATGAGTGGATTGGTGATGTTACTACCTCATGGATACGCAGGGCAAGGGCCTGAGCATTCAAGTGCTAGATTAGAACGGTTCTTACAATCCTGTGCGGAATTCAATGCTACGGTTGCTAATATTACGAAACCAGCCAATTTATTCCATATTTTACGTCGTCAATTGGTACGTGATTTTCGTAAGCCATTAATTATTATGTCTCCAAAATCTCTATTACGTCATGCTGAATGTGTGTCTCCAATTGAGGATTTTGAACCAGGTAATAATTTCCAAGAAGTATATGATGATCCGATTGCAGGGAAAGATGCAAAGAGTGTTAAGAAGGTGAAAACGGTCTTGTGGTGCACGGGTAAGATATATTACGATTTATTGAAAAAGCAAAGAGAGGATAAGCGTTATGATGTGGCTATAGTTCGTTTAGAACAATTGTATCCATTCCCTAAAGTACAATGCGATGAAATCAATCGTAAATATGGGAAAGATGCTACTTTTGTTTGGGTACAAGAAGAACCCTCAAACATGGGTGCATGGCAGTATATTTTAGCGTTCTATCGTCAGTTTGATTTGAAATTGGTGGCTCGTAAGTCAAGTGCTTCGCCAGCTACAGGATTCTCAAGCGTACATAAGCGAGAACAAGCTGATATTGTAGAAAGAGCATTTAATATTTAGAAAGGTATAAGGTGTAGGGTATAAGGTGTAAGGTATATTCCTCGTACCTTATACCTTACATCTTAAACCATTAATCCTTATGCGATTCATAATTTTATTCTTTTTTATCGTAGTCTCAACAAGCTGTAAACAAGACAATACCCGACCAACCGCTGATCAACTTTTAAATGAGTTAAATAGTGATACCACAAAAACTAATATTCTCCCTTCAACTACATCCAATTTAGTTTTTAAAGGTGAAATACCTGGTCTTTATTCAATTGATATGCATTTGATAATTGAAGAACAAGCCGTTAGGGGGTGTTATATTGGAGAAGGTAAAACTTTTCCAATTAAAGGGGCATTAAGAGCTAAAAATCAATTGGAATTATCGGTATATAATGAATCAAAAGAGGTAGAAGAATTATTTATGGGTACATTATCTGATGATAAAAAATCTTACAAAGGAAAGTGGTTTTCCATAGATGCCGGTTCAGAGAAATTTGATTTTGAATTAAATCAACAACCACTAGAAATATCAAATGAAACACTAAGTAACTTAACAGGAACGTATGAATATACCGTACAAGATTTAACAAGTTACTTAATTGTAGAAGCACAAACTAATCAAACCTTAAAAATTCAAGCGGTTACAGCTTATGGCAGCTGCACAGGAGAAATAGAACCTTCCATTGTTTATTTATTTAATTCCACCCAATTTAATTTTTATGGTGATGAAGATTGTTTTATCCATTTTGAAATGGAAGACAACCAAATCAGCATTGAAGAAAATATATGCTTATATTATCATGGTTCGAGGTGTAGTTTTGATGGAAATTATCGAAAAGTAAGTGAGGAGGTGAATTGGATATTGGAGAGTTAACAAGTGTAAAGTAAACTTGAATATTATAAACGCTTTTGTATCTCTTGCTTAAAAAACACCTTCTTAACATCTTTATACAATCCATCAAAGTCAAAATCTTCAATTCCTTCTAATATTTTCATTTGTAGAATACCAATTAAAAAAGTGTGTTGCATAATGGTGAGTACATCAGAAGATGTTGATTTTTCTACGATAGAGTAAGGAACTTCTAGACCAATATGTATGTCCTTTTTTATAGGTTCAAACTCTAGATAGGGACGATGAATTTTATTGTTCTTTACTGTAATCATATTAAAAAAAAATATGGTAAAGATGTTAATACAATTTTTTGTAATATGATTAAC
>CAYLSF010000550.1:0-5322 GCA_964385675.1 uncultured Saprospiraceae bacterium | reverse complement strand
GATTTCCTGTGTCTTTTGTTTGTTGGCTAAAAATTGGCGTAAAAAAATGAATAAAGGTGAAAAGGAGGCATATTTTTTTCATATATTTTATTGAATTATTCTTTAAATCGTAGTTTCTCAGTTTAAATTAAATCTTTGTTAATCAAATATTTAAACTAAACATTATACTAATCCACATTTTAGATGTGGACTATTTACAAAAGGTATCAAAACAGTCAGTTGTTTTTTACTAGTTCTAAAGTTTAAAAAATCGCTAAGGTTTCCATCGTCAAAATAATCAGATTTTTATACATTTAAATAGCGACTATTTGATTTGCTTTTCAATATATCTTTTAAAAACCACATAAACCATTGACTGATAACCTATCCCGAAAGCTTTCGGGATAGGTAACTAATAACTACAATTTAAACATCATCACAATATCGACAAATGTAATTACAGGTTGTAAAGGGAGGAAAAACCAACTACTTAGGTTTAACACTATAATCCATATCTATTGGCTCTGGTCCTTCAATTGGTCCGATGAGATGGAGCATTTGCATACGAAAACGCTCAACAATATCACGTTTTAATAGCCATCGGTGAAAATCTGCTGGGGATGTATTATGATGCTGTACAGACTTATACCCTGCTGGAGCTTCTATATCTCTACGTACAGGAAACTGTAACCACTTACGTTGAAATTCTTCTGAAAGCATCCAGTTTAAATAAAGTTTTGCGGCAGCTTTATTTTTTGCTTGTGTCGGAATTCCTGCTGCTTGAAACCAAGTTAGAAAGAAATCTTTTTCTGGTAAAAGAAATTTAACACTACTACCTGGCATCGTTGCCAATGGCCAAAAGGTTGTAAAACTTGCCGCATACCACCCCTTCTCGATTGCTACATAAGGCATTGCAGTACCACGAACCCAGACTGGCTTAGTAGCTACTAATTTTTCCAAATATTCCCACCCATACATTTCTTTCAGATTCCAAAACTGATACAAAACAGCATCATCGCTATGTGGATAAGTTAAAATAACTTTCCCTTTTAGAGCTGGGTCAAGATAATCTAAAGCATCCCGTGGTATTTTTTCTTTGTCAAGCATCTCAGTATTTACTAAATTACTAAAAGTAACTCCATATAGCCCCGTCCAATGCCCATGTGGATCTTTATAATCTGGAAAAACCTTATCCCAATTTTTTGGCTTGTAAGAATCCAATAAACCTTGTTCCGTATAATATGTAAATCGATGGAGGGTTTGAAATTGAATGACATCTGGAATATGAGTTTTCCCACCTGCTGCCCTAGCATTATCATATCGAGGTGCATGGTTGATACTTACATCAACAGTATGCGTTACATTGATTTTTGGAAAACGCTTTTTAAACATATCCAAATAATAATCAATCTGATCGGGTTTATCTCCTCCTGCACGAAGTACAAAATTTCCACCTTCTTGGATCGCTTCTGCATAGAGTTCCTCAAGAGATTTGGTCTCTATTTCGGTCATTTTATTAGTATTGGATTGAGCCAATGCAATTGAAATAACCCCTACTGTAATTAGTACGGTTAAATAAAATACTTGTTGAATTTTCATAATTTTTACAAAATTTTATTTTTCATAAAAAAGATAAAACAATAATAATATTGCTTAAATCAATTAATGCAAAGTTCAACAGAAGGAGATCCAATAAAAATAAGGTAGTTTAAGAAATCAACCTTTCATCTTTTTGTTACGTAACATACTTAGAAACTCAGGTGTTATACCGATATAACTTGCAATGTGTTTTTGTGATATGCGTTGCGATAAATTAGGATACTTTTTAAGAAAATACTCATAACGCTGCTGTGCTGTATAGGAAAGATTTTGAAAAATTCTATTCTCATGAGAAAACATGGTATTGCGAAATAAAATCCTTGTATAAACTATAAATTCAGGAATATTTTTAATTAGGTACTCCCAGTTTTTTTTATTGATAGATAAAACAACTGTGTCTTCGAGCGCTTGTATATTGAAACAAGCTGGGGTTTTATTGATAAAACTTTGCAAATCACCAAACCACCAATTCTCGACGGAAAAAACAATGTTATGTTCTAACCCATTGTTATCTAAGATATACATTCTTTGACATCCTTGTAAGGTAAAATATACTTCATTAGCAAAATTCTCTGCGTATAAAATATGCTCTTTCTTTGAAAAACGCTTTTCAACAAATTTGTCTAATATTAGAGACAGATGCTTATCTGTAATAGATACGGTACTTTTTATATGTTGAGCTATCTTTTCCATTCTATAATTTTTATTAATGAGCATAGTAACAATAATATACCTTTTAATGCTAAAACCAAACGCTACTACGATCGCTGAATAAAATCTAAAAATAACTAAAGATTATTTACTCTGGTTCTTTGATAAATAAAACTCGAAAAAACCATATCAAAATTTATCACTGTGTAAACTATTAGGTAATCAGTTAAGGGACGAGGAAATAAATAAGATTACCTATCTTTTATTCACGAGGCTTCGAATGGCTAAAAGGTAAAAATCCCACAACTCTAGATATTTTTCGCATAGCAGCAAATTTTTCATAGAGGGAGATTTATTGGTTTTTAATCAGAAGTTTCTAATAGGGTAATCTTAATTAAAAAACGTATAAGCTAGCCTTCTATAAATACTTTCAAAACACACAGAATTTTCAGTTGTGTGCAGCAAACAGTTGGTTTTTCATGTAATACACTACACACAACTTGAAAATAGTATTGCATCATACTCCCTTGAGTATGTACATAAAATGGCTTTTAGCTAGAGCGAAACGTATCAAATTCTCACTCATGTATTGGGATATTTTTTTGTATTCACTTTTTGATGTAAGCAAGTCCTATTTATTAGGTTAATCATAATTTTAATTTGATCAACTTCGGTATGAAGATTTAGTGAGGAGCTAATACTTCAGTTTCACCCCTCACCAACTTCACCATTTGTTGTTGATTAAGATTTTAATTATTATTAATTATTCCAGGAGTATCAGGTACACACTGCGGATCACCACAATCAGCTAGTCCATTTCCATCATCATCTACTCCGTTTGTACAGTTTTCTGTAAGCGTAAGCGTTGCACAGCGTATTTCGAGACAACTATGATTTTGATGCGTCACCACCACACAAAAATCATAACCACTATAGCCTTCTGTGTCGTTGATGGTCAGAGTAGCCGTATTCGTACCACTGAAAACTCCTGTATTACTTAATGCCATGCCTCCAGCATTAGGATTACCTATGTACCATTGATATTGTAGTCCTGCTGTTGCATTACCTGCCGTTCCATATATTGGATTTCCGTTATTATAGCTTGTGGCACTTGCGGCAGTTGCTGCAACACTAAAGTTAACTGCATTTCCCCCCAAAACGGTTTGATTAATTGGACTAGTCGTTATTATTATCTGATGCGCGTTATATTCATTGTCATTCGCTCCATCGTAGCCACCTGTTCCACCTGTTACTAACCCCTTATTGTTGAAACCTGTTCCATCTAATTTTCCATCATTATTATTATCTATCCCACCTGATTCTACTACATCAAAACAGCCGTCTCCATCTGAGTCGGGGTCAAGATGATTTGGCACCCCGTCATTATCTGTATCGCAGGTCAATGAAGTTGTTGTTTGTACAACTAACCCATCAACAAAAGCCCAAGTAGTGGAACTACTATTAACAGAACCCAAAAAGAAATTGATGGTCGAATTATCAGAAATACTATAATTTGAAGGTATAAAAGTCAACGTAATGGTTTCCCAATTTCCGACTGTTCCACCGCTGGAGTTTAGATTTGGGATGGTGGCAACATTTGTTCCACTAAAAGGTGTTGTTGTGTTTATTCTGAACTCAATATTGACGGATGAACTAGCGGTATGAACCGAAGTTTCTCCTCGTTTCCATTCCGTGTAAAAGAAACTAATACTTATCTCGTCTGAAGCATCTATGATACTTAAGGTGTTGCTAACACCTTCATCATTACGAAAACCCACAAAAGAACCGCCTGCAGGTGAGGCATTAAATCCGTTAAGTGTTGAACGATTAACAATAATTGTTGAAAAAGAGATTTCACTATCTGAGGACAAGTCAGGTGTAGAATTTACGCCCCAAGGCGAAGGTGCAAACTGTGCAATAGCATTCGTATAAGGTGTGCCTTGATTATTTGCATCAACGTAATTTTCATTGAAATCACCATTTGGAAGTAAACTAATTGATGTGCTAGGAATACATTCTTGTGTATCCAAAATTCCATCATTATCATCATCATCATCACAAGCATCAGCAATGCCGTCATTATCAGTATCAGTTGAACTTGCCCCCAAATTGACAGCCTTTGTAACAATATTTGATGAAATCCAATCACTACATTCATTCAATTTTACTTGTCGTCTATATTGTGTCGTTTGAGTAATCATGCCTGGATCATAGGAGTTGCCTGATTGACCTGATATGGTTGACCAACTGCTACCACCATCGGTGCTTTGTTGCCAGCGAATATCTATTAAACTTGAACCGTAATTTGGACTCGAACTACTGGTAATATTATTTGGATTATAACTGCTGCAGTTACTTTCATCACCCACAATAGAACCTGCATCTAAAGGCGTACACGTTCCCATCCGCATATCAAAATCTAACAATTGTGTAGATGGTGCTGGAAGTGTTCCAAAGAACTTTCCCCAGCCCGAACCACCGAAAGTTCCTGCGACGTCTTCTGTTACAATACCATTTACACCTATTTGAAAATTAGGATTATTATTATCATCAAAATTATATGATGAGCCATTTGGTGCCGTTAATGTTCCAGAAAAATTATCATAATATGCTCCATTTGTCATATTAGGTGTACAATTATTGCTATAAGGAGAACCTGATGTGGTCTTGCCTGTAAAGGTCGCATTAATTGTCCATGTACCTGACTGCAGCGATTGGTAACCCGAAGCATTAGAATTAGGAATATAATCCATCGTTCCCGTAACGTAAGCCTTATTACCACACTCTATCCAAACTAAGGAATTTTGAGAAAATCTACCTGCATTTGTAAAAAACACATAATCTGGTGTACTGGAACTACAGTGATCTGTATTCGAGATCGTCCTTCTACATTGTTGTGCTTGTACATTAATATTATATCCAAAAGTGATGGTGATAATAATTAAAAATCTAAATAATATATATTGAAATTTCATAATTTTTTACTTGTAATAGGTTGTTAAAAAGTATTGAAGACGATTTTGATTCGTCTAATTTTCTAAATCAAAAATTGGAAGGAAGGTGTATAAATATGATTTAGCACATCAATTATTG
>CAYLSF010000549.1:0-5327 GCA_964385675.1 uncultured Saprospiraceae bacterium | reverse complement strand
AAACCAATATCTATTGGTAAAGACCTAATCTATTTACATTAGACTACACTCAATATAATGTCCTGTAATTGCTCCATGATAAATCAATATCTATTGGTAAAGACTTAGTCTATTCATATAGATTACACTCAATATAATGTCCTGTAATCGCTCCATAGCGAACCAACATCCATTGGTAAAGACTTAGTCTATTCATATAGATTACACTCAATACAACGTCCTGTAATTGCTCCATGATAAACCAATATCTATTAGTAAAGACTTAATCTATTCATATAGATTACACTCAATACAACGTCCTGTAATCGTTCCATGATAAACCAATATCTATTGGTAAAGACTTAGTCTATTCATATAGACTACACTCAATACAACGTCCTGTAATCGTTCCATAGCAAACCAACATCCATTGGTAAAGACTTAGTCTATTCATATATATTACACTCAATATAATGTCCTGTAATCGTTCCATAGCAAACCAACATCCATTGGTAAAGACCTAATCTATTCACATTAGATTATACTTAATATAACGTCCTGTAATTGTTCTATGATGAACCAAACATCTACATACAATTATATTCAATACAATAATTGTATGTCACAAAAACATTAATTTTTTACTTAAAAACTCATTAAAACCACAAAAAATAAGGTTTTAAAGTTTTGATGGTGTATGGCTCATGGTTAACTAAAGAAAAATAACTCTTTTTCTCATGTGTCACGAATTAAGGTAAAATGATTTTTAGGGATTATTTTCAATTGGTAAAAACACCAATAAAAAAAGGATACTATGTCTGATATAGTATCCTTCGGTAATAAGTAAAGTAATATAAAAATCTATGCTATCTAAACTTTTGTAACAATGAAAATATAAATAATCATTTAAAAGTTCCAAATATTAATCTAGCTGTATAATTGAATCTCTTAGACGATCATTTATTTTCCCAACTGTACGATCCGCAATTTCATCTATTTTTGAACTTAAATCATCGTCAACATAAAATGTTTGATTTATATTCAAAGTCATATTTACGGTCTTACTAGCACTTGAACCATTATTCCCGAAACCTTTAGGTGTCTTACTATTAGTTTGATTTATCTTATTTGGGTTCAAGTTGGTATCGTTACGTTTTGAACCTCTTAAAAAATCGCTAATTGAATTATCATTAACACCTGAAGTAACGTTAGTTTGTATCGTATTTGGTATCAAAGCCGTTTCTAATTGTGTATTTATATTAACATCTGTATCATTTACTAAACCTAAAAACTTTCCTATTGTGCTGAATACTCCCTTTATTTTATCCCAAATTACAGTAAGATATTCTAATACTGATTTAAAAACCTCTACTAAACTTGCTTTAAAGTTTGGGAAAATAGTATCTAGTAAATTGATAATAAACATGAAAGGATTATTCTTTAATAAGAACGCCCCCATATCTATCAAAAAACGCTTAACAGCATCAAAATTTTTAATTAAGGCATAAGTAGCAACCCCAACAGCAGTTAATCCAATAACAAACAACCCTATCGGATTTGCCATCATTACAACATTCAATCCTAATTGGGCAGCCGTAGCCGAAATCAAAGCAGTAATAAAACCACCTATTAAAGTGGTAGCACCTAAAGCATATAAACCAATATTTTTTAGCAAGTTTAATCCACTTAAAAATAAGTTTTTCGTAAATCCTATCATTGCTAAACTGGCTTTTGCTGTTGCCCTAGCAAATAGATTTTTTGATAGTGCTGCTTTTTGTAATCTTAATGAATAGATTTGAGCTTGAATACTCACCAAACCTAAGACTGTACCACCTATAACCAAACCAGTAGAAGCCAAAGCCACATAACCAATAAATTTACTTAATATAGGATTACTTTCTGTAAAACTATTTATCATACTAGCAACACTAGCAACTAAGGTAAAAACCCCTAATTTCGTTTGAAGTATAGAGTTTTGTAATTCATTGGAAAATGGAGTAATACTATTATTTAGTTGTAATTGTTTTTGCCTTATTTGCTCGTTTAATGTCAAACGAGTTTTTAAACCATTGACAATTGGATCGCTTTTATTACTCATATTATCCAATTGCAAATTGGCATCTTTCAACGTTAATATAAATTCCGCTCCTGCATCTTCACCAGCACCTTTAAAAATGTCAGCAATTGCCGTTTGCCTAGCTTGAACAGTTGCTGTTTCCATTGCTTTAGAAATCATTTGAATTGCTCCAAATGTTGTTAATGTTCCTTTCTGGATACCTTCTTGGATCTTTGAACTAGATAACCCTAATCCCTCAATAGCATCAATAGCACCTTTTGGCATTTCCTTTAAACTCAAATTAGCCTCTTTAAGTAAATCTAATCCTTTATCACTCATAACCCCCTCTTTTATTTGAAAACTCATAAAGGAGACGGCTTGACGTGCATTTAAACCAATATCTTTTAATTGTACGGGATACTCTTTTAAAAAATCTAAATATTCCCCTGTTGCGTTTGCACCATCAATAAACCCATCTTTAGTAATTTGTAAAGCATCACCTATTTCTAATTTATAGGCTTTTGCCAAAGCGTTAACCCCGATTAAGTTGTCTTGATAATCCGTTCCAAAGGTATCTTGAATTGCTAAGGCAGACGCTGAAATTTCATCCATTGCCACTTGTGACCGTTGTAAACCATTGATATTTTGCTCAAATAGGTTTTTAGTTGTGGTTTGGTATCCTTGCAATTCTTCGTTATAACTGATTATTTTGGACGCTGCCAAAGCAACTCCACCCCCAAACAAGGTAATTTTACCAAGTGATCTTTTTAGTGTATCACCACTTTGTGAAAGTCGATCTATCTCTGAATCTAATGCACCCAACGATTGTTGGGTAACATTAGATTTAATAGCAATTTGATTTAATGGACTTGAAATTTTATCAATTAATTCTAAAATCCATTGTGTTTTTGTACTAACCATTTTCAGAAAGTAATTCGTTTAGAATTTCAACAATAACAGATCGTAATTGCTCTTTTTGTAAATCCATTACATATCTGTATTCGTTAAAAATTTTATAATATTCATAGTCACTAAGCAGATCGGGATTCTCAATCTTATAGTGATACTTCAACAAAGCGTCTATTCTATCTTTATCAGATTCGACATGATCCCCTACTAAATTTGTTGAAGCGATAACTTTTTTATTTCAGAATTTTTACGCTCCATTAGTTTTGCTATCTCTGTTGTAATTGCTCTATACACACTATCAAAGCCGCCTTCTCTTTCTTCTTTTAACAACTTAATGTCACCATCTAAAACACACTCTTTAATTAAAATCCCTTCTACTTTAGATATTTTATTATCTGCTTGACTTTTAGCAATTTTATGTCTTACGATTCTGTTAGGTTTTGCTATTGTAAATACAGCCGTTCTAGTTGTTTCATTATCATTATATTCAATTACACACGAATACACATCTTTGAATTTCTCAAAAGTATGATTATCCAGCTTTTCAAGTTTAGATGGTGCAATTTCCATTGTTCCCATAATATCTTGCAATACTGCCATAATTACAGAATCGTCTCCACCATCACTTTCATCTTTTAACAATTCCATATTGCCCCCCAATACAGAATTTTTTAAAAGAATTGACTCCACTTTTTGAATGTTACCTTCTAACTGATAACGTTGCACAAAAGACATTACAGAACGAGACGGTTTGCAGATATAGAATTTTGCATTTTTACCGTTATCTGTTTCTATTTCCGACATATATACTTTACTGTTGTATCGTTGCATCCATGCTTTTAGGTGTTCTCTTGTAATCTTTGCTAATTGTACCCCTTTAGCCGTCTCAAACTTCTTTAAATCATTTTTAACACTATTACTCATAATTTTAATATTTTTTTTAAATAAAAAAAGCAACCTCTAACCAATATCCTATTGGTTGAAAAGTTGCTTTACCGTTATCTGAATAATAAAACTTAGATCGTGTTGATACTGAAAAAAGTAGGGATCGAAACCCCTACTTTAATAAAACGTGAAATGAAATAATTTTTAATCTGTTATATTTCTGAAACTCTAAAATAAAGTAGGAGTCGAAACCCCCACTTTAATAAGCCAAATTTATAATAAAAAATCTTTGATGTCTTATCATAGTTCTGTTGTACTAACTCAAAATAAAGTAGGAGTCGAAACCCCTACTTTAATACAAAAAAGATAAGAATATGAAATCTTACGTTGCTGTATTACTTTTTGGACTTTCTTCTGTGCCTTTTGAATCTTTAGATTTATTCTTTAATAATAAAGATAGTTCCAAATACTGTTCGTTAGAAAAATCTAATTCTTTGATAATATCTGTAACTACTTTTATACCGTCCCAAAAATCGTCATCGCCATTATCACGACAATCAATTGCAGCACCTTGAACTACACTATTTAATTTAGTTCTCGCATTTGTCAAGCCTTCTATTGACATTTCAAACTCAACTTTAACTTTGTTATTCCCTAATACTGTTACCATAATTAATTTAATTTTAAAAATTTATATAAATAGTTATTTGAACTCTCCTTTCTCTTATTGTTCTTTGTGGTCATCATGCCTTAAAACGACTTTTAAAGCATAATTAAATCTTATTTAAAAGCCGTTTTAAAGCATCTTAAAACACTATTTTATACTTGTAATATAACTTGGATTTATCTTGAAATCTATATTCGCATCATTAGTATTTTCCAATGCGTTTTTTAATTCTTTTAGCGGCAAATATCCGCCTTTCAAAATCCGAAGTTCATTTAAACAACCAACTAATGTTTTTAATACATTATGTACTTTCTCCTGCTTTTTGTTAGTAACATATATTGTGCAAAGTTCTTTATGTTCTTTGCAGCCACAGTCTTTAAAAAAGACCTTTCCTTGCTTATCAAAACCAAAATGATTTGATTTAAATGGAATATCTTGATTTTTTGAACGTCCTTTTATATCTGCGATTTGTGTTTTAACAGATTGTAGTAAGGCATCGTAATTGCTCGGTTTTTCTACTAATTCAGCTAACTTATGTTTTGACAACTTCAATGTACTGGACTCAATATTAATCCCTTTAATTAGTGAATCTAAAAAGTACCCTTCTACATCATTGATTAACTGTTCTAATTCTTCATCTTTTGATATAGTATCAATACCTAAAGCGTTAAATTTATCAACAATATCCCCAAGCTGATCAGCCGTGCGATTCATAGCACTAAGAAAGGAATTATACTTACTTTCATTAAAATGAATTTCCTTTTTCAATTTTATTATTTTATAAATTTTATAAATGAATGTTTACTTTTAACCCTATACAATAGGAGATAC
>CAYLSF010000548.1:0-5333 GCA_964385675.1 uncultured Saprospiraceae bacterium | reverse complement strand
TCTAAAAAGTACGTACCATTTAATAGTCCGCCTGTATTGCTAAAGCGTTGATTTTGATTTCTATCTTTGCCATTTATCGCTATTTAATTTGAATCAATGATTAAACAAACACCTCCTGCGGAAGTCCATATCACCACTCATGTAGTCAAACAATTATTATTGGAACAATATCCTGATTTGGCTGACTTACCTTTAATGGCTATGGGAGAAGGTTGGGATAATGTAATGTATCGTCTTGGAGAGCATCTAATCATTCGTTTGCCAAGACGTCAAATAGCGGCTCAACTTATGATAAATGAGCAAAAATGGCTTTCTTATTTTGCTCCAAAGTTACCTTTAGCTATTCCTGCCCCCATTCGTAAAGGGCAACCTACTCATTTTTATCCGTGGCATTGGAGTGTTATCCCTTTTGTGGAAGGGCAAACCGCAAATATCGATGTTCCTCATTTAAATCAATCTATAGTGTTTGCAAAATTTCTCAAAACATTGCATCAAGTAGCACCTTTAGATGCTCCTATCAATTCATACAGAGGAATTTCTATTAAAGTAAGAGCAAAGGATGTCGAACCTAGATTATTATCCTTAAAACACAAAACGAATTTAATTACGCCTACACTTAAAAAAATATGGTCAAGGGCATTAAAAGCTCCTGAGGCTGAAGATAATCTTTGGGTTCATGGTGACTTACATCCCAAAAATATTTTAGTTAATAATGGTAAAATTGTAAGTGTGATAGATTGGGGGGATTTAACATCAGGTGATGTTGCCTCTGATCTAGCCTCTATTTGGATGCTATTTGATACATTTAGTAAACGTAAAGCATTTATATTACATTATCAACCTACGCCCGACTTGTTAGCAAGAGCAAAAGGATGGGCTATTTTTTATGGAACAATTCTTTTGGATATTGGGCTAGCTGATGATGAAGAGTTTGCAACTATTGGGAGGCAAACTTTAGAAAGATTAATTGAGGATGAAACGCGATAAACGAAAAACGACAATGCCTTACTGGCACTGCCGCTGTTGATTTGGTTTAGATAAAAAATTGCTACTATATTAAGTATAAGTTAAAGGTAGTTATTTTTTTTTAAGATAAAAGAATGTTCGCTGTTTTTAACCTTAAAAGGCTTGAATCTATAGCTAAACTATTGATTTATAGATTCCAATACAAAAAATCAATCAAAACTTTACACTTCGAATCATCGTTACATTCCCAGCTTTAGTTGTTGAAAATGTGGTCCCATCTGCATTATATCCTTCTATTTTGACTTGCCATACATACACCCCTGAGTCTAAATGTTTGCCCCTAAAAGTACCATCCCAATGTTCATTTGGGGTGTCTCCATGAAAAATATGATTACCCCATCTATCAAAAATATCTAGCTCTACCTTAATAAAATTAGTTCCTAATACGCCAAACTCATCATTGATACCATCAAAATTAGGTGTAAAGGCATCTGGAATATAAATCGAAGTTGGACAAATATTTTGGAGGGTTACCGTATCAGAACCAACGCAACCAAACCCATCGGTTACCTCTACCCAGTATTTTCCTTCCTCTTCCACCTCATAAGTAAAACCTATTGAATTATCTTGCCATAGATACTGTGCATAACTTCCTGGATCTAATACGGTAATCGTATCTTCATTACAATAAACTCTATCTTCACCCAAGTTCGGCTTAGGGGTAGCGATTACATTAACATCTACTAAAGCAGGAAAAGTAGCACATCCAGAAATAATTCCAACTACCTCATAAGTTCCTGTTTGGGTAACTACTGCATTTGTAAGGGTAGGAAATTGTTCCTCTGAAAAATAGTTATTGGGACCAGTCCACTCATATTTTGCTCCTGCTAGGTCAGAGGCAAATAAGTCAAAATCTCCAAATTCACAGAGTGTAGTATCTCCACTTGCACTCACTGCTTGTCGTAGAGACACTATTATATCTTTATTCAATGTATCTTTTAATCCTAAACATAAGTCCGTGATAATTAATTGAACAGGATACGTCCCTAAAGCAGTATAAATATGAGTAAAAACAGGTTCTGTGGAAGTTACACCATCACTTATATCCCACTCAAAAGCATATCGTAAAGGTGATAAATCTGCATCAAAGATTATCGTGTCATTCAAACAACCACCGTCAGGAATTGGATCACCATTAATACTGCTGAAACTAGCACCTCCTCCATAAGCATAAGACTCCGCCTGACCATAGCCATAAGCAGAAGCAATTACACCACAACCTTGAGAAATAATAGTGTGCGCTCCAGTAGTTACAGGAATAGTTATATAAGAAAATTCGCCATTCAGTCCTACAATATTAATTGTTCCGAAAGTTGAAATAGGTTGATTATCAAAAGTAATACCTTGTATATCACTAGTAGGCATGACTACATCAATATAGTTTTCAGAAATATTTTCAAATGATGAATTATACAAGGTTACTGTATCTCTCGTTTGTTCAATGCTATTTAATAAAAGAAAAGAAGGATCTCCGACAGAATGCCCACTACAAAAACTACCGATATTATACTTGGCTACCAAAACAGGCTTAGTCGAATTAATATAAGTGGCATTAGCTTCAACGTATTCTACAAACTCTCCTCTATTCAAAGTATATCTATCTATTCCATCAATACGAATTTGGGTATTATCTTCAGATGCTAATATCCTTATTCGATCATGAACAACATTGGCACTAGGAATATTAACAAACTGTCGCCCCCAAGTAGAAACAGGATACATTTGTTCTAATAGATTGTCTCTCGCTGAGCATTCTACTTGTGCCCAGCTATTTCCTCCAAAAACTGAAAAATCTTTATCACCCTTTATATGAGACCCCGTTAAATCTATTAAACCAGAATTTCCCTGAACTTGATACACTTCTCCTTCATCCAAAACAATATCAAAAGAAGTACCTCCTGCGACTCCCCCCCTTGTACTCCCAGCCGGCGTTATAGTTATTGTCGTTTCATCTTGCGTGGCAACAACTAAAAACTCCGAAGGGTAAAACGCTGAGCCAAAGGGCAAACCATTATAACACATTACAAAATATTCTTTATCAATAGAGGATATAGGTAAAACTAAGGTAGCTTCTGATCTAAAATTATTATACTGATGAATATAGACGGAAACTGGATTTTGGGAAACTAATTTTACACCTACATTTTCTATACTTTCAGAACCCAATACTTCTGTAAAATCTGGTAATTTAATAATGGTAACGCTATTAGCAGATACTGTAAAAGTTTCGCTCCATCCTCTATTTGGTACAGATACTGTTCCTGAGGTGTTCGTTTTAGCAGTAATCATGACTACTTTAGTGTTTATAATAGGGTCAACATGTTCCATAAAGGCAAACCAAAACGCCTTTCCCTCATTTGATTGTCCTAATAGCGTTGAAATAGAAAAGCAAAAAATAATAACTATAACGATTCGTATGAAAATAGGCATCTTAAAGCGAGTAGGTACGACAATCGACTTTCGAAAGTCGATTGTCGAAAGTCGATTGTCTCATAAAGTATAAGTATTAATTCAATAATTTGGTAATTTGAGCTATCAAATCTACGAAATTAAGACTTAGGTTTTCGAGATAAGTTTAATTGACTGTTATTTCTTTACCAAAACCCTATAAGATGTTGTTAATAGTATAGTTCCTAAACATATATATATGATGGTAATAATAGAGACCTCCTCTGGCGTACCAATGGATTGACGTTTTGATAAAATAGCCACCAAAGCCCAAACTATCACGGCTATATATGCTATATCTTTCTTCCTCCACATTACAATTATCCCAACGATTGTTGCTACCCCTAACATAATATTCGTCCAAATAACAGGATTTATTCCAAAACCGTCCCAATTGATAGATACTAAAAAAGCTGTAATATTTGCTATGGTTGCTACGGTAATCCATCCAAAATAAATACTAAAGGGAAGCTTTACAAAAAAAGGGGATTGAATGGAATTGAGTCTAAGAAATAATATGCCTAACGTAGTCAATAAGCTCAACATAACAATTACAGATAAACCAAATAGTAAATAATGCCAAGAAAGTATCCAACTTATATTTAGTAAACAAGATAAAATAAATAAACGACCAATCGTTTTAACAAAATCGGGGGTTGCTTTTTTTGACCATAAACTACTCGCTTGAATAAATAAAAAAATCAGCAGTAAAATATAAATCAAGCTCCATATAGAAAAAGCATATCCTGCAGGTACAAAAAGATTAGGTAATTGATCCGAAATGCCTCCTGGCGTTTGACCATTAATAGGTAAAATTACAGCTAGTGCATTTATAGCTACCATTGCTATAAATGCTATTACATTCAATATTTGTAACACTTTAGTATTTTGTATCATTATATCTTTTTAAAAATGACTGACTTATAAAAATAGGTTCAGCCTAATAAATAAGCTGAACCTACTTAATGTTTTAAATATTTAATTAAAAGATTAATGATTAACCTTACTCTCTGGTCTTACACTTTTATTATCACAATCTTCACAAGAATTTTCCAACATATCCTCTATTGAGCAATTATTATAAAAACCAACAATTTTATCCAAATTAAAATAGTTGAAATCACCTCTACCAACCCTATCTACCAAAGCATTACAATTCTCAATAAAAGATTCGGCTATGCCTTCAAAATTCTGTTCTGTAACTTTCCTAAAACGTTTCGTTTTATTATTTTCCAAAAAATAATACTGTCGATATTTAGCTTGTGTGTTCGACTTCACATAATATATGTATAAATTTAAAGAACCTGACACCTTTCGTAACATGAAAACTTTTCGAGGACCAAAAGGAACGGGAGGTTCTTCCACATCTTTTCGCACATAGGTTATCCATTTTTCAACTTTTTGTGCCGAATTATTATTTTCCAAAACCTTATAAGCATACCCCAATACTTTGTTTGGCTTATAAGTTCTTTTTTTAAATTTAGTCGCCCCAAATCTCTCATAAAATTTCACTTTTACTTCACTTAAATCTGGAGACTGAATTTTAATTTGACCATGTATGGTATCTCCTTTTAAATTAATAACGTACCCTTGTACAATTTTACCTTCCTTATGCTGGGCATTTAAAGTTATGGTACATACCAATAATGTAATAAGGCAAATAGTGATATTCCAAAGCTTCATATTATATGTATTTTTAGTCCTAATGAAGTGAGTCTTCATATTATAGTGATGCGCTCAATTTTAAATAGCAATAAATATTATCATAAAAATAAAATCAAATATTTTTTTGACAAATTATTCTAACCAATCTAGCTTTTTGAAACTTATTGTAGTTGTGTTGATAGGTGTATTGTGAT
>CAYLSF010000547.1:0-5336 GCA_964385675.1 uncultured Saprospiraceae bacterium | reverse complement strand
CTTTTTATGTCAAAAAGTGTTAACTACTTTTTAGTCCTTTTGATTCATCTCAAATTTTTCACTTAAAATTATAAACTTATGCGTACAATATTTATAACAGGGAGTACAGACGGAATTGGCAAATTAGCAGCAATTAAGTTGGCAAAAGATGGTCATCAAGTGGTATTGCATGGTAGAAATTCCAGTAAATTAGAAAAGGTAGTTGATGAGGTTAAAGCACTTACTAATAATAAAAACATTAGTGGTTATGTAGCCGATTTTTCAGACTTAGATGCTATGCGAGAAATGAGTGTACAAATAAAGGCAGCTATTTCAAAGTTAGATGTCTTGATTAATAATGCAGGCGTTTTTAATAGCAAGCAAACATTAAATAATGGATTAGATATTCGGATGGTGGTGAATTATTTAGCTCCTTATGTGTTGACGAATGATTTAATGCCTTTATTAGAAAAAGGAGATAAGACTAGAATCATCAATTTAAGTTCTGCGGCACAGTCATCGGTTTCATTGGAAGCATTGAGCGGAAAACAACAACGCTCAGAAAAGGAAATGTATGCTCAAAGTAAGTTAGCCTTAACGATGTGGAGTTTTGATTTAGCAAAGCAATTATCTGATATAACCGTCATTCCTGTTAATCCAGGTTCTTTATTGAATACCAATATGGTGCGAGAAGCTTTTGGTCAGTTTTGGTCTTCGGCAGATAAAGGGGGGAATATTTTATATGATTTGGCGGTTTCGTCAAAGTATGAAGGGGTAACGAATAAGTACTTTGATAACGATCAGGGGAGTTTTGGAATGGCACATAGCGATGCGTATGACACTACTAAAATTGAAAAATTGCTTAAAGCAACGAGTGAAATATTGGGAAATTCTTAATTTTAATGCTTCTTGAAATTATAAACTACATTTTCATGAAAGCAACAATTACACTAATCGAACTTAAAACACCATTTCATTTTTTCAAGTTATCCATGTATGCCTTGAATATTTTAAATCAACTTAAAAGAACGGATTATGTTGATTTTAAAAAGACAGGGATTTGGACTACGCACTACACGATGACACTATGGAAAAGTGAAGGAGATTTAAAAGCTTTTGCAACAAGTGGAGCACACCTAGAAGCAATGAAGCAAAGTAAAGGTCTAGCAAAGTATATTAAAACCATAACGATAGATGCAGATGAATTACCCGATTGGAAAACAGCAAAGGAACTGTTGAAATCTGCTAAAGCGATTCAGTATGGTTAAGTAATAAAAATAAAAAGCCTATTTCTATTGAGAAATAGGCTTTTACATTTTAGGTTACCTTTGATTAATTAGGACAACAGATTTTTTCAATTGATTTGATTTCTACTGACTGATCTGGAGCGATAAACGCAGTAATTCTTTCCCAATATGGTTTTGCCTCTGGATGAACTACCATTGCTACAGTTAAAAATTTGTAATTTACACCAGCAACAACTTGTCTTTTTACTAAGGCTGGTTCTCTAGTTACACCCACACCAATTGTCGATGTTACTAATTTAAATGCTCTAACATCTGTTTCTGTTAACGACTGATAAGTTGACCAACCTCCTGGATTGTTTTTCATGGTAATAAAATTTTTAAAGTTAAATCCCTACTCTATTTAATATAGGCTTTTCGGGGTATCGCCTTTAAGGTAAAATTCTAAAATGATTTTGGGAATTTTACGATGCATCATTTATCATATTGATGCGTTCGGTTATTGAATCTGTTAGGTGATAGAATTGTCACAGAGAAAATTAGATTTTTTTAAACTGGCTTGTTTACGATGGTGCGGTGCGGGTAAAAAACACTACTTTCGCTGTCTCCCTGGGGAAAAAAAAAGCCATCAAATGGATCTATTCAAAAGATTCATCTGATGGCTACTTTTGTTCTGATACTTACTATAACGGTTTAGTTACTTCAATTTCACAGCAGTACCATACGCTAAAATCTCAGAGCAACCTTGCATGACTGTTGCAGTATTAAAGCGAATATTAACAACTGCATCTGCCCCTAAATCGTAAGCATCATCTAGCATACGCTTTAAAGCTTGTTCTCTTGACTGAGCTAATAGTTCGGTGTATTCAGTGATTTCACCTCCAACAATATTTTTAAGCCCCGCAAAAAGATCTCGTCCTATGTTTCTAGCTCGTACCGTACTACCTCTAGCAACGCCTAAAGTTGTTTCAATTTCACGCCCTGCGACCGTCTCAGTTGTGGAAAGTATCATGGTATTTAATTTAAAAAGTCTTTTTAAAATTTGATTACAATCTTAAATTGCCCTTCATTTTGAGGAAAGACTATTTTTTTCGACTAATTTTATTAAAATTTCGTTTCTTCCTTCTCTCATCCTTCGATTTTAAACCGCTAAATATACTATTACAACGTTTGTAAGAATTAATAATTAATCTCTAGGTTTTCCACTTAACCATACCAGCTAGTAAGAATGATAATAATGTTAGTCCAACAACAAATCCTAATCCTACTGCCAAATTGATTTCATCAGCAATAAAGCCAATTAAGGGAGGACCCAATAAGAATCCCATAATTCCAGAAGTTGTTACTGCAGCGATACCTGTTCCAGAAGCAACACCCGGTACTCTAGCTGCGGCACTAAATAAAATAGGAACAACACAAGAAAACCCTAGTCCTGCTATGGTAAATCCAATAATGACAATAGGAATATAAGGAACGAGAACAGCAATTAATAAACCCAAAGCACCTAATAAACTTCCCCACTGTACAATGGCTTTCGAGCCATATTTGGGTATAATACCGTCTCCATAAAATCGGCCAATTGCCATGGCTAATGAGAATCCTGCAAATCCTAATCCTGCTAAGTAAGCACTACCGCCTAAAGTATTTTTCAGATAAACGGCACTCCAATCTATAATAGCCCCTTCTCCTAACATAATGCTAAATCCGATAATGCCCAAAATCAGCAAATTACCACTTGGCAACACGAATATTGTACCTTCTTCCACTTCACTTTCGGGTAAATCCAGCCATGTATTTTTTAAGAATAAAGCAGCTATAGTCATTAAGATTCCCATACCCACCATGTGTAAAAGTGGTGAAATACCCCAACCCGCAATCAAACTACCCAATATCCCACCTATCATAATCCCCAAGCTAAACATACCATGACAAGTGGACATAATGACGATGTTATTTTTTTCTTCTACAGCCGTAGCCGCAGCGTTGACCGCAACATCCATTACACCATTAACTGCTCCTGCAATCAGACAAGCTAAAATAAGAAGGATATAAGTTGGTGCTGCAACAGGCAACATAAATGCCAGACAAAATAAAATAGCAGAGTAGAAAACAACCTTACCAGTTGTGAATCTTGCCATAAACCATGAACTAAATGGCAATAAGATTAAAGCACCAATAGAAAAACCCAATAAGGCTCTTCCCAAAGGGCCTTCCGAAAGTTGTAGTTGATTTTGTACATCAGGAATACGAGTTGCCCAACTTCCAAAGATGATACTAAATATCATAAAGGATAGACCTACGGCAAGACTTTCTTTATGTCTAGCAAATTCAATTAGACGTTTTACCATTGTTTAATTTTGAATTATAAATTTTGAATTTTGAATAAAAAAATGATACACATTCAAAATTGATCATTCATCATTCAAAATTACACTACTGCCAAGTAGAATTCATTTCCCAAACCTCTAATTGATTGATAGTTGTGGGTTTCCCTTTGGAGTATAACTTTAAGTAGTTGCCTTGTTCGGTTGGGAATACTCTTGAAGTCATTACTCGATAGCCATCATTTGCGAATACCTCTACTACGGATTTATCTATAAATATCTGTAATTTTAATTGCCCATCTTGTAAGAGTAACGGTGCTCGGTCGATGCTTGGAAATTTTTCATTGAATTCAGTATTGCCAGAATTAATACGATTAATGAACAATTCTTGTTTGATGACATCGTAGCCAATGATGGTACTTTCCTCTTTTGTCTTTAGAACTTCAATTCCAAATTCAGAAGAATCACTTATGGTAGCATCAATAATGATTTCTGCGGTGTTTGTACGGATATGACTCAAGGTTTCATCTTCTTCTGTAACATTAATGTTGGAAAAGTCATGATGTTCTCCTCGTATTTTTTTTAGTTCTTCTATTGGTTTTTGAACCAACCTAATCCCTTCTTCAAACTGCTGTAAACCTAATTCTCTAGGAATAGACATCATACCTCGCCAGGGATCTGTTGGAATATCATTCGCATATTCCCAATTGTTTAGCCAACCTAATAGAATTTTTCGAGTTTCGGTATTATTCCAAGTAACAGCGGCATAGAAGTCTTTTCCATACTCTAGCCAAATAGGAGATTCTGTAGGTTCAGTTGGCGTAAATGTAGTTCCATCAAAGTCACCAATAAAATATTGCATTCCTACAAAGCCTGTATGTGGATGACCTGAAGAAATCACCAAAACCCACTTTTCAACATCTTCATCATCGG
The DNA here is from genome assembly GCA_964385675.1 of uncultured Saprospiraceae bacterium. Taxonomy (GTDB): domain Bacteria; phylum Bacteroidota; class Bacteroidia; order Chitinophagales; family Saprospiraceae; genus CAYLSF01. The sequence goes on along the minus strand of CAYLSF010000547.1, from coordinate 856 downwards.
CTAGGGGTAGTGGAAATAAATCAGGACACTCCCAAACTCGACTTTTATCTCCTGCATTTCCAAATTCACTGAGTAATTCCCAGTTTTTTAAATCCGTAGAACCATAAAATTGGACTTTATATTCCAACGGTAAATTGACAGACATAATCCATTTTTCAGTAGGTTCGTGCCAGAATACTTTCGGATCTCTAAAGTCTTTTTCTCCAATGTCCAATACTGGATTACCCTCATATTTTGTCCAAGTTCGTCCTCTGTCTCGACTATAAGCAATACTTTGATTTTGATTAACGGCTTCTAAGTTGTTGTGAACATGCCCCGTATAAAAAGCAACCATACAATCTCCTCGTCCATCACATAAACCTGCGGAATTATCTCGATCAATAATCGCACTACCAGAAAATATCATGGTTGTATCAGCATCACTAGCGTTTTTTTCTTCATATAAAGCAATTGGTAAATGCTCCCAATACAATAAATCCTTACTCACTGCATGACCCCAACTCATGTGTCCCCATTTCTGTCCGAAGGGATTGTATTGATAAAATAAATGGTACTCCCCATTGTAATATACCATGCCATTTGGATCATTCATCCAATTCTTTTCTGGTGTAAAATGAAAAGCAGCTCGATACTGTTCCATGTAATAATTTTTAGGACGGGTAGGCTTTTCTTCTTTTTCTATGTAATCTCTCGCAGACTCACAGCCCCATAGCAAACAAGCCATACACAATACTAAACCAATCAATTTAATGACCTTGATAATCATAAAATATAGCTTTAATTGCCAATGAGTTTTAATCCTTACTCATTATACAATACTATTAGACAGACAAACTCAAATATATTATATATATGT
>CAYLSF010000546.1:0-5347 GCA_964385675.1 uncultured Saprospiraceae bacterium | reverse complement strand
AATAGGAATCTTCAAAATCAAAAAAATCATCAAAATTAGATATTGAAGAGAATACATTTAGCTTTATATGAGTTGGGTATTGATAAATCCGTTGAATTTTCGTTTCTAATCTAGAGGTTTGAAAACGTATAGCTTCTTTTGGTATAGATGTGGTTGAATAATTCTGAACTAATTTGGATAACATCACTTTAAATACTAAGCTAATAGCTTCCAACAAAGCCGTCTTTCCATTTCCATTATCCCCAATAAGAATATTTAATCTTTCATGGAGAGCTATTTTTTGTGTTTCAAAACATTTGTAATTAGAAACTTCTACTTCTTTTAGGTACATATTTAACCTATTTCAAGTTTGATAAATTATACTGAAATGATAGAAAGCTATTATAAACAAATATACAGGATTTTAAATTAGCGTTCCATAATGAGCAATAAATATTATTGCCGCTTCATATAAGCTGCAAATTCCTCATTTAAATATTCTCCTTCCAAATGACTTTCCATCAATTGACGGACTTTAGTTTTTAGCATCGGAATGTCAGCTTCGGTTAAACCTTTAGTGGCAATGGGTTTATCAAAATAAACCGTAACAACGCCAGGTCTTAAACCAATGGTTCTAAATGGCGGATAAATATTACCTGTGTTCACAAGGGTTTGTACTAAAATAGGCGTTTGCGTTTCAATTGCTAATTTAAAAGCTCCATCGTAAAATGGTTTTAATGGATTGGTTGTACGATTTCGAGTGCCTTCAGGGTAGAGTAGGATAGGTAGTTTATATTCCTCAATGGTTCGTCGCATATTCGCAAAACTAATCGCTCTAGATTCTGGACTTTTGCGATCGACTAGTACACACAATTGACGCCCTAGAGGCCCAAAAGCGGGCAAACTCCCCACTTCTTTTTTAGCTAAAAATTGAAACGCATACGGAAAAGCTCGTCCATTAATGATGATGTCGATAGTCGAGCGATGATTACTAACAATGACATAAGGTTGTCCTTTTTTTATATGTTCCACACCATGACGTTTCACCCAAATTAGATAAAGCGGCAACATGATAAATTTAATAAAGAAATGATGTGTAATGTAGAGAGCGGTTCGTAGAAATCGACTTCCAAACAGTGCAAAAAATACCGCATAAATTGGAACAGCAATTGGGAGTAGAATAATTAATATTAATCCCGCATATACTGTCCATAGCGTCAGTAAAATATCTTTTAAAATCTTCATTTCGTAACGTCAATTTGGAAATTGGTGCTTATGAATGTTAATATTACTTCAATTGTTGAAATAAATCATCATTCCATTCTTCCAAAGAATGTAAAATTTTATCTGCAATAATAAATCGAGCATCCTTTACTTCTGGAATAGCTACAGTCTTCATACGAGCCGCTTTTGCTGCCAAAACACCATTGAATGAATCTTCATATACTAAGCAGGTTGTAGGAGGAACACCCAGTTTTTCAGCCGTTCGGATATAAACTGATGGATGAGGCTTGCCGTAAATATCATCTTCTGCCGAGACAAGATGTTGAAAATAGTGACTAATATTTAAGTGTTCGACCACAGCATTTATCAATCTATGATAAGAGGAGGAAGCGATAGCCATTGGAATATTTTGTTGCTTAAAAAATTCAAGGGTTTGAAAAACCCCTTCTTTCATTACCCCTTCTGTTTGTATCTTATGAATAACGGTATCCACAATCTTATTGGTAATTGTGTGGAGTGCTGTACCTTCCCATGGCTGTTTATTAAACCAATATTGTGTCACTTCATCAATGCGTAATCCTGTAGTTTGCAAACACATTTCAAGGGTTAGATGAATCCCAACTTCTTTAAATACTTCCATTTCAGCTTGTTGCCAAAAGGGCTCAGAATCAATTAAGAGACCATCCATGTCAAAGATTACCGCTTTTATCATAATTGTGTTTTATGTTTAAATAAATAAAAGAAGTCCGATATTTTTAAATATCGGACTTCTTTTTCATGTTGCCAAAATTATTACTATTGCAGAATTGCTCTTAACTCTTCTTCTGAATTGAAGGTTTTATTAATAGTATTGAATTTAAAGGTATATTCTGTAACATCTGCTGGGATTTGATTAAAATCTGCTCCAGAGAATTTGGCAATTTTACCTTCTTTATTTACCAACCACATTAAATACGTCGCATTTTTATCAAAAGATAATTTCATATCCTTATTGGAATAAAAACGTTGAACGGCTCCTGTTTTTTGATTGACCATAAAAGCTAAATAATTAATATAAGCTGTTCCATTTTCATCTGTAAAAGTTGCCGAAATTGTTCTTTTGGTAGCTTGCTGTGGCTCATCACAATTCCATATTCCAAATTTCTTAACTTGAAAACGGTTGATAATAGCTTGCTCGATATTGATAGTGGTATCAACTTGTGTTTGCAACTTTCTTAATTGAATAATACGTTCTCTATTGTAGCGTTGCTGATACTGAGCCTTAGCAGTGCTTAATTGTTCTTCCTCTTCAGCTAATGTTTGTATTAAAGCTGCTTTTTTTGGTTGCAATGCTGCATCACGTTCTTGCAATGCTGCATCATACGTCCTTTTTGCATTTTCATAAGTCGCTCTAGCTTGTGCATATTCGCTACCTCGCAAAGCAGGACTCGTTATCAAAGTAACCATTTCGTTGGAATGAATCAACGTTACTTTATAATTATAGCTATTCGGCACTTTTTCTACTTTTACATCTTCCCAAGTAATATCTGAAATAGCTTTTTTATACGCTGCTTCTTGATCCGTTGATACTTCCCAAAGTATATCTTGATACTGTGCCAATTCATTTTCTTCTTCGCCCTCTACTTCATACTCACTCAGATCAAAATCAAAGGCAAAGTTAGCAGTATTTGGCTGCCTCGGTGGAATCGGCTCTACAGGCGTCGGAATTATTGCTTCTATTTTAGCTAATTCTACCTGTTTCTTATTTTCTAAATTATCAATCTGATGTTGTACTTGTGTTAATTGCTGTACGATTTCTGTCTCTGCCATCACACTCCTAAGCTGCACTTCTTGTGATTGCTCTAATTTTAAATCAATATCGTCCTTTTGTTGATAGTTCCAATTTTGCTCAACGGTATCTAATTGATATACATTATAATTTAAGGACTGCGTTAACGTTGCTTTTGATAATAATTCAATATCAATAGGATTATCGGACTTTAAAAATACAGCTTGATTATTCTGTAGTGCATACATTTCCATCATTCCCGCAGTCGCCATATCTAATTGTACACTAGAAGAATCATATTTCATTGGAATTCCTGATAAGAAAATATCCACATAATCATGAAATTCACGATACATCAGTAATACTTTTCCTAAAACCAATTGTCCATTTTGATTGACAAAAGCATACGGCGGAACAACTATTTTGGTGCCATCGCCATATTCAAAAGTACCTCCTGTAGTGGCATCTACTTCAAATGTGACAAAGGCTTTTTGTAATTTTTCCAACGGAGGATTAATGAACGGTGCAGCAGGTCGAACCGAGATGGTATTGGTATCAGTTCGGAATAATTGTAAAGCCACTATACTCAATAATAAAAGAACTGCTGCCGCTGCTGCAAACTGAAAGCGTTTGAGCCGAACAATTCTCCCTGAGTTTTTCCCCGCACGATTGTCGGGCGGTTGTGCTGCTTCAAATTGCTTCAACAAGGCATCAAAGTCCTTGTGTTTAGCGATTTGTTCGCTTGACAACTTTGGTGGATTAATGTGTATATCGTAATTTTTTTTCATCTCATAATTCAATTCCCAAACCACAATTTCCAATTTTCAAAATGACTTGAATTTTATGATTTGGAGCTTATTATTTTTAATTAGAAGCCTTATCCGCAACTAAAACTTTTTTCATCCTATTTAATAATCTATACGTTTTGACCTTCGCATTGCTCTCGGTAATTTCAAGTATTTCCGCTATTTCTTTAAAAGGACGTTGTTCAAAAAAACGCATTTCTATCAATTGTAAATCTTTAGGTGTTAGATTATCCAAAGCCGCTAATAGCTTTTCTTTGTAAGGTTCTAATTCGTTGATTTCCATTTCTTCAAACATATCGCCAATATTTGAATCTTCAATCGCTACGGTTCTAGTCTTTTTCTGGTTTCGATAATGTTGTGATATTTCATTACTGGCAATTCTGTATAACCATGCCGAAAAAGGCACACCTTTAAACTGATATTTATTTATTTTCTGCATCGCTTTCAAGAAAACTTGCGAGCAAATATCAGCTGTGACATCCTCTTCCAAACATCTACGATAGATGTATCTAAAAATAGGTTCATAATACCGATTATATAGAACTCCGAATCGAGCAGGATTTTTTTGTGCTGCTTGAATTTCGAGCCATTCTTGGTTAATCTTATCGGTAGATATTGTTCTATTTGATACGTCCATGCGTATGATATTCTTGGAAATTTTAATTGCCGAAGAAGCGGAAAACATACGAAGTTAGTTATCCTGTGTTAATTAATCAAAATAGAACCACTAAATGTTTTTATGTGTGTTACTTAGTGACTGTTTTGTTATTTCAATTGCATAACGGAGTAGGCTGAAAAAGATACAGGCAGGGTTGATTTTTTAGATTATTTTTGACTTTTTGATAAATTTTATCAAAATATCAGCTCAGAAAGTGTATTAGATTTAAAAATTAACTAGGAATGAAAAAACCACAAACACTGTTGGTAAGGGGCAGCAATATCTGTGGTTTTTATTCAAAAAGTAAGGTCATCATTACTCTTTTAGCATTTTCATTCAGAAATTATCAAAAAGTCTTATTCTTTACTTTTGTACAAACCATCAAAAAGGGTTTTCCAACTTTTTCCTTTATCCGTAGTCATTTGCCAATGTTGTCGTACGGTACCATCTTCATTTGCTGTCCATGTAATGCGATGGACATATTGTTGTCCTTTATTATTGGTTAAAACAGCACTTGATAGTATCATTTGATTCCCTATACGATTTCCTTTAAACTTTAGATGAGCCCCTTGATTATCAATCCACAGTTGTTCCCATTCATCAGTTTGCTTATTGTAGAAATTGTAGCTTGTTCCAGTATATTTTCCACCAACTGATGTCCAATTTTCTTGAAGAATACAACTGTCTTGCAATAACTTTATATCATTTACACCAACTAGCTTTCCTGTCGTATCAAAAGTTTCCCAATTGCCTAACCAAAAATCAAATGCTCTATGATTTTCGGTGCAACATGGACAAGGTTGTTGTTGAGTGATGCCAAGAAACGGTAATATAAAAAGGATACAAAGTAGAAAATATCGAGATGAATCAAAACAACTAAAAAGTAGTTAACACTTTTTGATACAAAAAGAC
>CAYLSF010000545.1:0-5350 GCA_964385675.1 uncultured Saprospiraceae bacterium | reverse complement strand
ATAATGAAAACCTCATGTTAGATTCTATGAAATTTGACATTGAAGGTGGAGATGTTGATGTGATTGCTTCAATTAATTTAAGTCGTCCAAATCAGACGGCATTTCAGTTTTGGCTAGATGCCACCCAAATTAATTTGGCAACGCTTTTACCCAAATTACGCTATTTCAAAGTGGATTTATTAGAAAATATTGAAACCTATCCTAATGCAATGGATGTAACGATTGCCCTGAAAGGAGAGGTGCATGATGAATATGGTTTGATTACGAGTACGGCAAGTGGCAATATTGATTTTGAAAGTAAAGAATTGGAAGGTAGCATGACTTTTCGTCCTAAATTGTTAAAGAATGATAGGGTAGTGAGTGATAAACATATTGAGATTTCGGGTAAACCTTATTTGTTTAATTCCTTTTTTCAAAATGAAACTTTCCTATTTAATAAACAGGGGGAATTCGATGTGGTATTTGACCATATAGGCCCTTTGACCTCTAAAGAAAATTTACTGAATGAAGCTAAGGTTAGTCTAAATCTTTCTAATAGTTCTGTGTATGCCGCTAAGGCAGGGTTGAATATTCCTTTATCTAAAGTTATCCTGAATATGAGTCAAGATTTAGGAAATTTTAAAATCGAAATTTTAGATTTATTACACTATCAAACCTTGTTTATAGGTGGAACAATTGATAATGTGAGTGAATTAGCGATTGGGAATACGGGCAAACAAGTACAATCTTCTGTACAGCTGAGAAGTTCAAAATTAGATTGGGAAAAAACGCGTCAATTATTAGAATTTACAGAAAGTGTCAAACCTGTATTGGTTACTGAAAAAATAAAATCACCATCAGCAGACAGCTTAAAGTTTAAGACTTTGGTTAAGAATATTATGGATAAGTTTCAACCTACACTGACGGCTACTTTAGATACATTTATTTTTTCGGATAAGCTACAATTTACCAATCTGCAGGCTGCTGTAAGAAGAAAGGGAAATACAGATACCTTATTACTTAAAAATACAGGATTTAAATTTGAAGAAGGTGTTGTATTGATGGATGCTGCATTGGACTTGAGTGAACCCGAAGAAGTACCTATTGTAGCTAAAATCCGAACACATTCGCTAGATTTTGTACAATTGATGGAAGGGTTAAATTATCTGAATATCAAAGAACTACAAGATATGGATACCTTGAATGGACAGATTGATATGGATTTGACGTTATCCACGGTTTTAGGGGCAGATGGTCAACAACTGATACAAGATAGAACGGTAGGGACATTGGAATTTAAATTAGATAGTATAGAAATTGGAGGACTTAAAATTCTGGAGGAAATAGCCGCTAAAATTCGTAAAAAACCATTACCCGTTATCCGATTTGCTCCAATTCAAAATAAAATATCCATTCGAGGACGTCGCATTGATGTACCTAAAATGGAAATACAATCCAATGTTTTAAATCTATTTGTAGAAGGGGTGGTTAAAACAGACATCGGTACAAATATTTGGTTATCGATTCCGTATGATAATATTTGGAAAAAAGACCCCAATATAGTTCCCAAAAAACGGGGATATGCTGCGACCAAAAGTAAATTATTTATCGAACTGACTTCTAATAAAAAAGGAGAATACGATATGAAATTTCATTTGACGAAAAAGAAATTTTATAAGCAAAGAGGGATTTCTAAACAGTATAAATTGGATAAGCGGAAGTATAGGGAGATTAGGAGGAAAACTAAGAGATGAAAAATTATTGTCATTAATAATCAGTGTGTTATGAGTGATTTTGGTTTTTATTGGTGGCTTAATCTGTACTTTTTTGATAGATAAAGCCACGGATAGATTTCTATTACTGGCTTAAAGTGTTATTTTTTACGCAAATAAAAATTGACTTTTATATAAATATCGTAACCTCAATATCATTTTAATTCTAACTTTCATAAATCTTTTTCAAAACTTAAAATGTTGATTTTTTTATATTAACGTACGAGATGTTTAATAATTGAACTTCAATTTTTCATTAATACCACCCAATAATGAGTATTTAACTATCTTTCATCAAAAGTATATAGAAGTTGAATCAGACTAACTGTTAATTCCTGTATCTTTACATTATGAAAAACTGGATACTAACTATAATCGGAAGCATCATTATATTTACCGCTTGCTTAGAGTCAATAGATAATACAATACAAACGAATCTAAAACCTTTCTTTGATCTAAAAGGATTTTTAAATGGCGAAATTGAACAATTGAAAGGACAGCAAGTGAGTAAATCAGTGACCTTGAATGGAAAAAAAGAAACTAAGACATTAAAAGAGTTTGATTTTCAAGCAGGATTAAAAATGTTTGTAGAAAGTGATATTAATAAACCCGCATGGTTTGATGCTTACCAAATAGATACGACTCATATAGATAGTAGCACCACTCAAATAAAATATACGACTACAAAGGAAAAGCTAAAAATTAAGAGCTTACAGGTCAATTTTGATAATGATTTAGAAACGATACAATCCATTATCATTGATAGGTTGGTAGAAACAGATATTTATGATGCTCAACAACAATTAACTTATATTCCAAATCAAGGCTTTTCCATTAATAATCAACAAGAAGTTGCGTTGCAAGATAAAAATGAATACAGAATTGAGGTTGTTTTTAGTCGTTAGTAAACCAGTAGATTAGTGAATTAGAAATGCCAATTATGAAGTAACTAGCCAACTAATTCACTAATCACTACTGCTACTTCCGTTCCCCTTTAAAATTATCTTCTTTATGTCTAAATAAGACATTGAAAGTTGTCAAACTACCATACACCCGAGTAATATATTGTTGAAGATTTACTTTTTCTTCATCGCTTAGATTTTTGCTACTATTGATACGTTGTTCCATCACACGGATTCTATCCCGTACCATTACGATTTTATGAAAAAAGGTATCAATCGGAATTTCTTTGGCTTTTAGGGATTCGGTGCCTGGCTTTAAAATCATTTTACCGTTTTTCCACTTATCTCCTAGTTTAACTTCTTCCTGAATGCCGCCCCATCGTCTAAGAATAGCCATTAAAGAGCGTTCTGCTTTTGAAAAAGTGACTTCTTCTTTAGATTCAATTCGTTCTATAACTTCCCAGCTATCATAGCTTTTTCCAATTTCTTTTAAACCATATAGAATAAAACAAACCTGATAAGCTGCGGGGAATAATTTGGTAACAACACCATCTCCATAAGCAGGATGCTTAACACGAGAACCGATACCGAGTAGTTGATTGTCTTTATTGTCCATAAATACGGTGTGTTTTGAGTTATTCCTTACGATACCCAAGTTCGCAAGGAACAACTCTATTTGTATATCTTATTGTTGATATTTTAGTAACGATAAAATATCTTTTTCTGTTACAATCCCTTACACGTCGATATTTGCATTTTTTCCCAATTTATAATCTATAGCTGCTCTAATAAAATCGACAAAAAGAGGATGTGGGTTTTCTACTGTACTTTTAAGTTCAGGGTGAAATTGAACACCGATAAACCAAGGATGATCTTTCAATTCAAAAATTTCGGCTAATCCTGTCTTAGGATTGATGCCAACAGGTTTAAATCCTGCTTTTTCAAATTGTTCGGTATAAGCATTATTAAATTCATAACGATGACGATGACGCTCACTCACCTTGATAGAGCGATAGATTTTAGCACTTTTGGTATTCCGTCTGATCTCACAAGTATAAGAGCCTAGACGCATTGTACCGCCCATTTGCTTGATTTTCTTTTGCTCCTCCATCATATTGATAACAGGATTAGGAGCATTAGCATCCACTTCAGTAGAAGCAGCCCCCTCTAATTTCAACACATTTTGGGCAAATTCTACCACTGCACACTGCATTCCCAAACAAATACCAAAGAACGGAACTTTGTGTTCTCTTAAATATTGAATCGCTTTGATTTTACCCTCAACACCTCGTTCTCCAAAACCTGGAGCCACTAAAACACCATCTAAATCTCCAAGTAATCTTCCTATATTGCCATCATTAAGATGTTCAGAATGAATAGGATGTACTTTTACTTTACATTCATTGATAGCTCCCGAATGAATAAAAGATTCATAGATGGATTTATAGGCATCTTTTAGCTCATTATATTTTCCAACTAAACCAATATTGACTTCACGTAATGGATTTTTTAGTTTACCTAAAAAGGTTTTCCACGCTTTTAAATCGGGATCTTTTTTAGGTTTGAGTTTTAATTTATTGATAACAATAGTATCTAAGTTCTCTTTGAGCATTAAGAGGGGGACATCATAGATTGTTTCTGCATCAATTGACTCTATTACCGCCCCCATTTCTACATTACAGAAACGAGCAATTTTCCGTCTTACTTCTGTCGTTAACGCATGTTCTGTCCTACACACTAGAATATCAGGTTGAATACCTGTTTGTAACATTTCTTTTACAGAGTGCTGAGTCGGTTTGGTTTTTAACTCTCCCGCAGCCTTTAAGAAAGGCACTAAGGTCAAGTGAATAACAATACAATTCGTTGAGCCAACCTCCCATCGCATCTGACGGATGGCTTCTAAATATGGAAAAGATTCAATATCGCCTACCGTTCCACCAATCTCTGTAATAACAATATCAAAATCATTATTATTACCCAATAGCTGAACTCTACGTTTGATTTCGTCCGTAATATGGGGAATGACTTGAACCGTTTTACCTAAATATTCACCTTTACGCTCTTTTTCAATGACAGTCTTATATATCCTACCTGTGGTAACATTATTAGCCTGAGAGGTAGGGGTATTTAAAAAACGCTCGTAATGCCCTAAGTCCAAATCCGTTTCTGCCCCATCTTCCGTTACATAGCACTCTCCATGTTCATACGGATTAAGCGTACCCGGATCAACATTTATGTAAGGATCAAACTTTTGAATAGTGACTTTAAAATCTCTAGCTTGAAGTAGTTTTGCTAAAGATGCCGAAATAATTCCTTTACCCAAAGAAGAGGTAACACCGCCCGTAACGAAAATATACTTTGTCATATTAGGTATCGCTTGAAGAATAATCGCTTGAAAGATATTGATAAGGAATCAATAAAAAATCAAGTACAAAATTGATTGTTACGGGGTGCAAAAGTAGCGACAATGTGAGAGGATAAGAAATTATATAGGTCTAATTTTAGAAATAATGTGTTCGACAATTGACAATCGGATTATCAAATGTCGTGAGTCGAAAGTCGATTATCTAATTCCTCCCATAAAAAAACGCTCTTTCTAGCCAGCTGGGACTTGACTATCAAGAGCATTTTTAATCATGGAAATCAAGTATATAAATACTTGAAAAGCAACTCTAAAAAATTCAATTTTTTTATATG
>CAYLSF010000544.1:0-5364 GCA_964385675.1 uncultured Saprospiraceae bacterium | reverse complement strand
TTTAAATTTTTCATTATACTGATTTTTAAATTTTAAAGACCTAATCAAATTATGATTTTATAATTACGTGTATTGTCAATTAATTTTAAGCTAACTCTGGTTTATGCAGACTGACCACAATGAGTACTGCCGCACCATTAAGCCAATAGTAGTAAGCATCAATTCCTTCAAAAGAAAAGATGAAAGGAGCAGCGATAAAGACCAATGCTACCATAAAATCTACGGCTAGATGCCAAGAGTAAGGAATGACCTTAACTAATCCCAAGTGATGGTCTGTCAATATGGTCAAAACGAAAGCAGCAACTCCTGTTGCTAAAGAAAGATATAATGCTAAAGGATTAGAACTACCTAAACCTAAAAGAAGTGGTAATCCGATTAAAGCTAATGCTACAGGATAGTCTAAAAATGCGTGAATTCTTTTTGTTACGAACTTCATGATATTTGTTTTTATATTTTATATTTTCGTTAAGCAGCGTTAAAATATTCCTCTTGTGTCACTTTTCCTTCTTCATTCCAAATACGACGAATGATTTCGTGCCAGTAGATTTTACTGCCATCTTTCATATCAAAGTCAAAAGTAAATTCAGAGGCGGATACGTTGCCATCCACAATAGAATGATGGTGTGTAATGCCATTAACTTTAGCAATAGAGCCGAGAAAACCTTCCATTTTTTCGACCATTTGTGGTTTGCCGTCGGTAGCTACACTACTATAGTCGGACGTTGTAGCCTTATCACAAAAGAAAGTTTTTACTGCGTTTACAATATCGCCTTGCGATACCATAGCGTCCATTTTTTGTACTTGATGTCTAATATTCATGATTACAATGATTAATTGTGATTGATTAATTACACTGCAAAAATGGCGGTAAAAAAGACGTGTTTAAGTACAAAAAATGCCCTATTGATGGTACTTTTTGAAAAGGAAGTCAGAGGGAGTCTGTTGAGTGTAGCGTTTAAAAAAAGCAGAGAAATGATTGGCTTCTTCAAATCCTAAAGCATAAGCAACTTCCTTGATTTTTAGTCCTTCAAGCAGATAGCGTTTAGCGGTTTTGAGGATTTCGTGCCGAATAAGTTGTCCGAGCGAAGTATTGAGTCTTTGTTTTACTTTTTTAGAAAGTGTTTTTTCTGACATCAACATTTTATTAGCATAGAACTCGGTTTGTCTATTGGTTGTATGAAATTCTCTTAAGAGTTCATACAGTTCTAGTTCAAAAGTATCTTCTAACTCATAGCCTATTTTATCTCGAAAAGCTCCTGGAGAAAGACCAATCTTGTTCTTGAATAAACGATTGAAATAGCTAGGGTCTTTATACCCCAAATCATAAGCTATAGATTGTATATTTTGATCGGTAAATGCAATTGCTTTTTGGCTTTCTATGAGGCGTTTATGTGTCAAAAGGCCTTTGACGGTTAAGCCTACTTTATTTTTAACCAAATGGTGTATTTCTTTTTCATTTCGCTCTAAAATACGGACTAGTTCAATGGATGAAAGGTGGTTTTTATACTGTTGATCGATAACTTCTTTTAAATCAAAAATGACTTGATACTCTTCTTTTTCCGCATTGAAGGGATTTTGCCAATACCATTGATTGACTGAAATATCAATGATATCCTTGGGGGATGTGAATAATATGTCGGTTAAATACCGCTGACAAGCCTCACATTCTTGATAATTGATGTATCCTAACGAAACTAAATGTTTGAATAAAACCCTTACATCATTATGTTTGAAGACCTCCTTGTCATCAAATACAATTTGTCGCACGACGAAAGTATCCGAAAGGAACTTAATATATTGTCCCTTCTCTAAAAAAATTAATCTATCTTCCCAATCAAAGTAATTTTTGAAATCCACTTGTATCACTCCACTTCCTTCCATGATGTGAAATAAAGTGTATTGATTGATAAAATATACTTTATCCGTTGTAGGTTGAAATTTTGTGACCATACTTTATTCAATTTTTATTTAATGATACCCAACATTGGGACGACTAATGCAGTTAATACCGATTCCCTTACATTACTCTTTACTATTCTACCTTAAATAGTTCGGATAACTGATGAGCTATCTTTTCTCTTCCTTCTTGAATTATTTCTTCACCAAGATTACTTACATCGTGGTAAATTTGATAGACAGAAGGGTTATCCCCTTCGTGAATATTTATAAAATATGGATCACCACTACCTGTTGGATCTTCTGCTATACAGATATACCCTAACTTGCCAATGGCACATCCAGGATACAACTCATAAAATTCCTCTTGTATGCCTTCAAAACCAACAAACTCAAGACTCCTTTCATCATCTGGATTGACATTGAAATCTATTATCAATCCGTTTATTGGAAACGTAGTTAAAAATTCAATGTACCAACTTGGAAGTATAGATTTTAATTCATCTTTTAATAAGTTTAAATTTTCTGGGGCTTCTTTTTCCCCTTCAAATTTTATTATTTGATATTTATTGAAAAACTTTTTTATCTCGGTTAAAAGTTGATGATTAATCATATTTGATAGTTAGTTCTGATGATTATCTTACGTTTATTAGATGTATTTATTCATAAGGATTTTCCAATTGCTGTTTTTCTAAAATATTGATGATTCTTATTCTATTGTGCCGTTGGAGAATTATAGGGTAAACATTTATAATTAGAAATAGCATAGATATAAAAATGTAATCCAATATCGTATATTCTTCATCTAATAATAGAGCGATAACTAAAAATCCAATCATGCCGAGAATGTGTCTAAATTCCCATCTCCTTGTCTGCATTTCGAATCGCAACAATTCTTTATCCCGCTCCTTTGAATCAAATTTTAAATGCTTTTTATTCCAAAGTCTATATACTAAATCTCCACTTGTGGGTAAATACTTTTTGAATTGATTGATACCAATATATACGTATATACTCCTGCTTCCTTTATATTCAAAAGATTTTGGTTTGAAGTATTTTTTTAATAATTGGTGATCTATCATTTGTTTTGATGCTTAATCGCCGCTAAAGTTCTAGTACATGGGACAATGTTGAATACTTAATTTTTCGTCTATCCAATACAATAAGTTCCATATTCTCATGCACATTTTATGTCTTACCTCAATCCATTAATATCATATCTAGAAACAAAATTCCAAATCAATTCAGCGGTAGTCTGATCTTGAAAAGTGGCATCAAACCAGACATGATTCCCTTCAATATATTTGTAATGTTCTACTGAAGCGTTATTATCGCCCTGATTGTATGCATAATGTTCTATAGTCATTCCTCCGTTCGTTGAAGTCGTTTGAGTTGGATTAGTTACAGTATTATTAAATTCGCTCCAATAGTCCAAGACACTTTGAGTGGAACTAAATTCATTGCTTCCATTATAAGGTAAAACCCCATCGTTGGTTCCATGAAGATGTATCACAGGCATTTGGTGATTTGGAGGCCCAATACAATCTAACATTGTCCCTGAAACGGATGCCACAGCAGCTATTAATTCACTTTTGAAATGTGCCATACCATAAGCCATCATTCCTCCATTAGAGTATCCTGTTGCATAAATTCTTTTTGGATCAACATTATATTCAGAAGAAATTTCATTTATTACTGCTTCAATAAAACCAAAATCATCCACATCACTTTTGTTGTCTCCTCCTGGTGGGCAAGGATTCCAATGAGAAGAACCGTCTAAACAACTACCTTGCGGATAAACTAATATAAATGTTTCAGATTCGGCTAATGACCGAAAATCGGCTTCCTCTATGTAGTCACTTGCACTTCCACCAAAACCGTGGAAATTTAGCATTAAGGGGACAGGTAAGACACCGTCATAGGAGTTAGGAATGTACAATATATATTCCCTATTTTCCCCATCATGTATGATTAGTTCAGGACTTGAATTAGCATAGCATCCTTCTTTATTATCAATATCCTTTTCCTCCTCTCCACAACCTGCTATTATTAGCATTACAATGATGAGATAGTAAAAAATGTGTTTCGTCATAATTTGATTTAGTTGTGTAGAACGGAATAAATAGCAACGGTAGCAAAAGCATTCACACTAATCCCAATAACTATCGGGAAGAAGATCCCCATACCCTCACACCAAGATAATAAATTTCCATCCAATATTAGGTTATCCCATCATTGAAAGTGTAGGTAGGAATGAAGTATAGAAACTTCAACAAGCTATTTGCCCGCCAATGAACAAAATCCCTCTAATCCGCTATAAAATTTTGTTCATCGGTCTAGCATAAACGTAGTTTACAGCTTTTGCTGGCAATTGACATTTTACGTAATATTGTGTATCGTTTTTTGGTATTTATGAAAATCTTCTTGGTATTGAAAATTACTTCATCATTTATTTCATTTAGCAGCTTAATTCTTTGTGTTGGATAGTTATTATTTTGCAGCGTATATTTGTTCTTCACGCACCTCTTTGCTTGTCATGTGGTCAAACACTTTCATAGTTTGTCTATTGAACACAATGTGTTCGCCAAATGCTTCATTACCAAGCCATGAAATAAAATAAATCCCTTCGTCAATTTTGGAAACATTGGTTTGATATTGCTTGAGGTTACGTCCATTAATACGCACAAGCGTTTTATCTCCCTCAACTTGAATGTTAATTATGCCTTCATCATTTTCATATTGTATAGGTAAACCAGAAAGCTCATTTCGTGCATCAATGTGAGCCTGTATTAATGGTTTTTCGGTTTCAAAAATTGCTGGCAAATCAAATTGCTTGGTATTCTTATTAAGTTTCATTACCATACTCAACATAGAAACAGGTTCGCCTTCGGGAAATTGACAATTGGTTGAAGGACCACAATTTACTATCCCATGTATCATTTCAAAATCAGACGGACTATCTTCGCTGGCACTTCCTGAACGTAGATGAGCAAACACTTTTTTGTTGTTAAAATTAACCACCACATTGTCACCTCCACCAGTACCAAACACCCATGACAAGAAATAAATACCGTCTGATATTTTAGAAATTTGAGGTTCTACCTGAGATACTATTCCATCAAAATAACCACCATAGCCACGCCACTTAATTTTGTTGTCGTAAATGGCAAGTCCAAAGCTACCGAAATCTACATATTCATATTCAATAAATTTCCCTTCCAAATCACGGTATCCAGAACCTACAATATTTTCTGATGAAGCACTCCCTATAATTTGTGCTCTACTCCAACTTTTTTCTGTTCTAAAGAAAAGGAAGTATATAACAATTCCTAAAACTGCTAAAAGCCCAAAGATAAAATATTTTTTATTCTGCATATTTACTACTTTTTAGAATAATAAGTAATGTGCTAAAATATTAGACTTGTTCTGTAATGATAATCAATATTTTAAGTAAAAATTCCATAATCC
>CAYLSF010000543.1:0-5369 GCA_964385675.1 uncultured Saprospiraceae bacterium | reverse complement strand
ATCAATTTGAAAGAAAGGAATAGGATAGATATTAATATCTATCCTATTCCTTTCTCTCAAATTGATGCTAACAGATCGTTAGCATCAATTTGAGAGAAAGGAATAGGATAGATATTAATATCTGTACTTGCATCAGCTGGTTTGAAGTCCCAAGCATCATTGTATTTTCCGAAACGGATTAGATCTTGACGACGAGTCGCTTCAGCATACATTTCACGACCTCTTTCTGCTAATAATTCATCTAATGTTAAATCAGCAGCAGTGTAAGCAGCTTTTCCAGCTCTTTGCCTAATCTCATTGACTAATGGTAAAGCACCAGCAACATCACCTTGACGTACCATAATTTCAGCTTTCAACAACATAAAGTCTGCTAAACGGAAAATTACATAGTCATTATTCATATGCTCAGTAGTACCTAACTCAAACTCATATTTACCAATACGAGCACCTGCCTGACGTAAACAGTTAGGTCCTAATTCATTGATAGCTGGTGTAAAATTCAATTGAGGTCCATCAGGATCATTCGCTTCTACACCTGGATCTTCTACTGGAGTACCATCAGAATTAAACTGAGGACCAGTGATAAAATTACCATAAGGACGACCTGCTGTACCCGTTAAACGTAAATCATCCGCATCATAAGAATTGTAGAAAGACTCAACGGTTGAATAACCATTCCATGGCTGGAAAGTCGTATTATATGTACCCTGAGAACCATAATGAAGCGTTCTTGCTACTAAGTTAAATTCTCTTGCAAATACCCCATCATAAGGAATTACAAAGATATTTTCAGAAGAACCAGCATTTTCTACCTTGAAGTTATCAAAATAATTACTCTCTAGGCTATATCCAGCATTCATTACCGCATCAAGATGCGTCATTGCATTTGTCCACTGTGCTGTACCTGTATAAACTTCAGCATTCATGTACAATTTAGCTAAAATAGCATGTGCTGTCCACTTATTAATACGACCATAAGCAGCTCCACCAATTGTCTCTGTTAAACTGTTAATATTTTCAGTAATCTCAGACTCAACGAAATCGTATAGTGCTTTTCTTTGAGCTCCCAACGGTCCACCACCAGCACCATTACTTGGTTTAAAATCATTAGGTACATCAAATCTATCCACTAAAGGAGCATTACCATATAAGTCCAATACTTGCCAGTAAAAGAAAGCTCTTAATACTTTCAACTCACCAATAAAAGGTGTAACACTAGCATCATTCAATTGCTCAAATTGAAAAATCAAACGATTACAAGTATTGATACCACCATATAAAACACCCCATGTACCATTTACACGGTCATCACCTGGCTGGTAAGTGTGTAAATGTAGTCTTTGCCAGTTACCATTATCAAACCAGTCTGGTCCACGAGTAGGAACGACCATCTCATCAGACGCAATTTCATGTAAAGCAAATGGCTCATTAAAGAAATTATATAAACCTGTATATGCAGCACCTAAAGCCGCAATATTTTCTTCTTCTGATTGAAAGAAGTTATCAGCTGTTACTTCACTAAACACTTCTTCTTCCAAATCAGTACAAGACTGATTGAATACTACCAAAAACATCCCTACTAGAAGAATTTTGGTAAAAATGTATGTTCTTTTCATAATTAAAAATAAATTAAATACAGTTTGGTAATAAAGTTTGAAAGAAGCGACACTACTTATGTAAGTCAAAAATCTGCTTTAAAACTTTGTTTCAACTCTCTACAAATATCACAAAATTTTGTTTTAAAAGACAGCGTTAAAGTGTCGCTTACTTCCTATTTAGATTGATTTAAAATTATATTTTCCCTAACCAAATCAAGGGGGAAATTCTTATAAACCTAATTGTAAACCAAATGTAAAAGACTGAGTTCTAAACCAAGTATTTCTACGATCAACACCAGGTACTAAACCACCTCCATCAGGATCGTTATAACGTACTTCTGGATCAACACCTGAGTAATCTGTGATTACAAATAAGTTTTGACCTGCTACATAGAATCTAATCTTTGAGAAATCACTACCCTCTGGTAAGTCTAATGTGTAACCTAAGCTGATATTATCTAACTTTAAGAAGGAAGCATCTTCTACTTGATAATCAGAAAAACGGTTATCAGCAGTTGTTAAACCTGCATCTAATAATTCTTGAGCAGAGTTTAATACATTATAAGAAGATATAACATTTGGATTTTGGTAAAATACTCTAAAAGTATTTACTAAGTCATGTCCAAATAATCCTCTTAATAAAAATTGGAAATCAAAATTATCATAAGTGAAAGAACTACCAAAGTTTAATTCAAAACTTGGTAAACCATTTCCTACTACTCTCTTATCATCTTCACAATCACAGAAAGTACCATCACCATCTACATCTTGAAGATTCCAGAAACCCGCATCATTTACTAAATCATTTTCGTCAATATCAAATGCCCAAATCTGACCGATAGGCTCTCCTACTTTCAAACGAACGATAGGTGTACCATTCAAACCAGGAGCCCCGATGTTAGAGAATAAACGCTCATCACCGAAATCAAAATCATCTGTAGATAAAGAAACTAACTCTGTATTGTAAGTAGCAAATGTGAACGTTGGTGTCCAAGAGAAATTATCTGTTTTTACAGCTTGATAATTTAATGCTAATTCAACACCTGTATTATTTAATTCACCAATATTAACTAATGTACTACCGAAGAGATTTGGTGGTACAGGTACATCTACAGTCAATAACATATCTTCTGTTACTGTACTATAGTATTCTAAAGAACCTGTTAACTTATAATCTAGGAATGCAAAGTCAACTCCGACGTTAAAGTCTGTCTTAGTCTCCCATTGCAAATCAGGGTTGGCGTTACTTACAGGACCATAACTTGGTACATAAGCACCATCAAAGAAAAATGCTGCTGTTGGATTACCGGCAAATCTTTGTAAAGACAATAAGTCATTTGCTGGTAAAGCTCCTGTTCTACCGTAAGATACTCTTAATTTCAAACGATCAACATCTGGTGCTTCCATTAATTTAGCTAACTCTGCCCCTGCACTTAAACCGAAGAAATCTCCCCATTCATTATTTGTACCAAAACGAGAAGAACCCTCATATCTATAAATACCTTGGAAGAAGTAAGTATCATCATAGTTTAAGTTAGCACGTCCGAAGAATGCAATTAACTTACTTGTATTCTTGTAAGAAGAAATACTACCTAAACCATTATTAAAATCACCCGCTTGTCCTAAATTATTATAAGTAAAAGCATCTGTCAAGAAATCACCACCTTGTGCTCTAAATCCTTCATTGGAGAACGCTTGATAAGAATAACCTCCTAATAATTTAAATCCTAAGTTGTCAAACTTAGTGTCGTACTGACCTGTCAATTCAAATAATCTATTGAAACGATCATCTGTTTGTCTAGTTGCTAAACCATTACGATCTGCACCTACCCAAAAAGATTGCTTATCCCAATATTGCCCTAAAATGTCATTTTCGTGATTTTCAGAATAGAAAATTCCAACACTTAATTCATCTGTTAAATCGTAATCTCCTCTAATACTTGCTACAATACGTTTTCTGATACCTTCATTTACATTTTGCTCTAGAATAGCTAATGGATTGTAGTAATCAAACAATACCTGCTGGAAATATCCATCATACTGCGTCAAAGAAGCATCTCTAGTAGGAGCAGTAGGATTAAATATAGTTGCATAACGGAAAGCTTCATTAAATCCAAAGTTTGCAGTAGAAGTAGTTGCAGAAACATTGAATGCAACTTTCAATTTATCATCCAATGCTTTTTGAGTTAAATTTAATCTAGCATTTAAAGATTCAAAACCACTACCAATTGCCACCCCTTCATTATCTCTGTAGTTCATAGAGACACGGTAAGTTGTGCTTTTTGAACCTCCAGATAAAGATAAGTTGTGAACGTGACTAGTTGCATTTTGAGTAGTTACATCAAACCAATCTGTAGAAGAACCTAAATCTGTAGAACCAGGAAAAGCTGCATAAGCTGATGGAGATAATACATCAACAGATTCAGCAATAGTTTCTGAAGTAACATAACCACTATATTCTACCTTTGCAGTTCCTTTTGCTCCTTGCTTCGTTGTAATCAAAATTACACCAGAAGAACCACGTGTACCGTAGATAGCTGCTGCCGAACCATCTTTTAATACATCAATAGACTCAATATCTTGAGGGTCGATACTTTGCAATGATGCACCTGGAATACCATCAATAATAATTAATGGTTGTGTATTTGCACCAATTGTAGATAAACCTCTCAAACGAATATTAAATCCAGCATTTGGATCACCACCAGGACGTGCGATAGATAACCCTGCCACCTTTCCTTGTAATAACTGTGATGGATCATTTACTAATCCAGTATTGAAATCTTCTGATTTTACAGAAGCCACAGCACTTGTTACTTCTTTACGAGTTTGTGTACCATATCCTACTACTACAACTTCATTAGTTGTAATACCTTCTGATAACTGTACATTTACTTCATTAGAAGCTCCTAAATCAACAGTCTGATCTGCATAACCAATGTAAGTGAACTTAAGCTGTGTAGAACCTTTTGGGACACTAATTTTGTATTTCCCGTCGATGTCAGTTGTTGTACCGACCGTTGTTCCTACTACTTGTACTGTACCACTGATGATAGCATCACCTGTTGCTGCATCTGTTACAGTACCTGTTACTGTGCGTTGTGCCAAGACAAAGCTTGATAGACCTAGCATCAAGACTAAGGCAAAACACTTTGTAAGTAAAGTATTAATCCTCATATAAAATAATTTGGTCTAGGTAAAGTAAATCATACCCATTTAATGAATGAATGAATCATAACCTTTCTCATCCGAAAAGCTAATTCTTTATAATTACTCTGTAAAAAGAGTCATTTGTTAGAGCAAAAATCTAATTTCCTTATTCAATAGAGTCCTCTTATACATTTATGTACTCCACTTTTTTCACAAAATTATGTTTTGTATCATAATTTTCTTTTCAAAGCATTTACAAAATTTGATATAGTTAAAATGTAATATTGATTTGTTATTAATACTGAATAGTTACCTATTATTTGGCATTTTTGAATATTGCTCCTTATCAAAATGAATTACTACATATTTTAAAATAAAAGTATTTTATTTGGTTAATATCAATATTATTACTTTTATATAAGTATAAAAACATTATGCATACTTTTCTGTGTTAAATTAACACTAAGCGAAATTAGATAAAATTTTTAAAATTAATCCTTTTATTAATTAATATTTTAGATGACAACTAAAATTTTACCATAAATTCTTTAAAGATAAACCCACGTTAATTATAGCTTAATCTCGTATTACACTCCTATTATAATCATATTTTTCGAGCAG
>CAYLSF010000542.1:3696-5413 GCA_964385675.1 uncultured Saprospiraceae bacterium | reverse complement strand
CAAACACTTAAAACCATATATTCTTATGTATCTATGTGTTAAATATAAAAATGTATAGTAGTATGAATCGTATTTATAATAGTTATATTTGTAGGATAAGATGAAAGAATGAAAAAAGAATTTAACATAACGGGTACGTGTTTTCCTAAACTCCATTATATGATGGATAATACTAGGAAATTTGAAGAGGTTTTAGATTTAATAAAACGAGGAAAATACTTTTCCATGCATCACCCTCGTCAATATGGCAAAACGACCATGATGGAGACTTTGGTAAATGCATTAGCAAAAACAGATGAATATTTACCGATTCGGCTTAGTTTTCAAGGTATTGATAGTCAATGGCATGAAAGTGATAAGGCATTTGGACAGATGTTCATCAATCAACTTACTAGATACTTAAAGGTAGTCAAATCGCCATTGACTACTTTTTTAAAGGAAAATCCCACTGCAAACGATTTAAATGATGTATCTGACCTTATTACAGATTTAGTCATGGAAGCCTCAAAAAAAATAGTTGTCTTAATAGATGAAGTAGATGCTAGTAGCAACTATATCGCTTTCTTGAATTTCTTAGCTATGCTACGCAATAAGTATTTAGTGCGAGGTAGCTTTCCAACGTTCTACTCGGTTGTATTAGTAGGCGTTCACGACATTAAAAATCTAAAATTCAAACTCCGTAATCCAACAGAGGCTCAATATAACTCTCCGTGGAATATTGCTATCGACTTTAAAGTAGATTTAAGTTTTTATCCCGATGAAATCGCTCCTATGCTAAAACAGTATAGCGAAGCAGAAGGGGTTACGATGGATATTCCAACCATTGCAGAGCGATTATTTTATCACACTTCGGGCTATCCATTTTTGATTTCTAAAATTTGTAAAGATTTAATAGAAGATATATTACCGTATAAAGCAGATAAAACGACGTGGACAGTAGAAGATGTGGATGCGAGCGTTCAGCTCCTTTTAAAACAAAACAACACCAATTTTGATAGTCTTTTTGGAAATTTAGAGAATCATAGAGATTTATATGATTTAGTGCATCGAGTGATTTTTGAAGGAGAAATCGTACCTTTTAATCAATATAATCCAACGATTTATAAAGGTATTCTATATGGTATTTTTAAAAGAAATGGACAAATCAAGATACACAACCGAATCTATGAGCAATTAATTTATGCTTATTTAGCCTCTAAACTATTGACGAGTTCTAAAGAACGTATAAACTTTGGCGGTTTCTTCTTAAATGATGATGGTTCACTAGATATGGAGGGGGTAATGAAGAAGTTTCAGTCTTACATGAAGGAACAACGGAGTAAAAAAGACCTTGATTTTTTAGAACGGCAATGGCGACTTATTTTTTCGGCTTACCTATCTCCCATCTTAAATGGCAAAGGACATACCTTCAAGGAAGTAGAAACCTCCGATGAAAAACGATTGGATATTGTCGTCACCTATCTTCAATATAAATATATCATTGAATTAAAAATATGGCGAGGTGCAAAAAGTCATCAAAGAGGCTTAAATCAATTAGCGAATTACCTAGATATTCATGGTGTAAATCAGGGTTTTCTACTCATTTTTGATACTCGACAACAAAAGAATTGGGAGATTAAAACCATTCAACATCACCAAAAGGAGATTTATGCGGTTTGGGTGTGAAGAATCGGTGAACGGTGGACGGTGAACGGTCGGCAACTTCGTTACCTTGACG
>CAYLSF010000542.1:0-3686 GCA_964385675.1 uncultured Saprospiraceae bacterium | reverse complement strand
TGCGCTAAATTATAACAGGCGGCAAATCAGTCATTTTATAAAACTAAATTCAAAACGACCAAATTCAAAACAAACAAATTATGTTAGAAAATTTTGACTTTATTGATCTGTCTATCATTGCGCTTTACTTCCTTATTATACTCTGGATAGCACAATGGGCAGCAAAAGGTAAAAAAGAAGGTATCTTTTCATCTGTTGATTACTTTTTAGCAGGTAAGAATCAAGGATGGCTCGTCATCGGTGCGTCCTTATTTGCGTCCAATATTGGTTCTGAAATCATTTTAGGGGTATCAGGTGCAGGGGCAAGGGCAGATATGCCTTCGGCCAATTTTGAAATTTTAGCCGCTCTAATTTTAATCTTATTTGGCTGGGTATTCGTTCCTTTTTATCTCCGCACAGGAGTCTATACCATGCCTGAGTTTTTAGAAAAACGCTACTCCAGAGCTTGTCGAGACTATTTGTCTGTAGTGTCTGTACTAGCTTATATTATTACTAAAATCTCCTTAATCATCTTTGCAGGAGCATTGGTTTTTGAAACGATGGGTATTCCCTTTTGGACAGGCGCCATTATTACCGTTATTGCTACTGGACTTTATACCGTCTTAGGAGGATTAAAAGCCGTAATTTATACCGACATGGTTCAGGCTTTTATTTTATTATTAGGAACTGGTGCTGTTACTTTATTTGGCTTACACCAAATCGGTGGTTGGGAAGAATTAATGAATACTCTAGCAACTGCTGCACAAACGGAAGGTAATCCTCCAGCGGAGCAATTTTTCAACCTTTGGCGCCCCATGGAGGATACACAATATCCGTGGACAGGAATGTTGTTTGGTGCACCTATTTTAGGGGTTTGGTATTGGTGTACGGATCAATTTATTGTACAACGTGCCTTATCTGCCAAAGATGTTAGTAATGCTCGAAAAGGAGCTTTATTTGCAGGTTACTTAAAGTTATTACCTGTATTTGTCTTTTTCATTCCTGGGGTAATTGCTTATGCTTTATTGCAAAAAGGTATGATTTCTTTTTCTATGGACAATGCAGATCAAGCATTACCCACTATGATTAACACCTTCTTACCAAGTGGTTTAAAGGGTTTAGCGATTGCAGGATTATTAGCTGCATTGATGAGTTCTTTATCTTCTGCTTTTAACTCTAGTTCTACTCTATTGACGATTGATTTTTATCAAAAATATAGACCAAACGCTACTGAAACGGATTTAGTTCGTTTTGGTCGAATTGCCACTATTATATTGGTTATTGTGAGTTTAGGATGGATTCCTTTCATGGAAGCCTTAATGGGTGGTGGAATTTTCCATTATCTGCAAAGTGTTCAAGCCTATATTTCTCCGCCAATTGCTGCGGTATTCTTATTGGGTTTATTCTATAAATGGATAAACGCAAAAGGGGCAATTGTTACCCTTTGGACGGGTTTTATCATTGGTATTTTCCGTTTAGTAATGGAATTTATGGCAAATGAAGGAACAATTACGGTAGCAGAAGGTGGCTTATTAGATACCTTCTTAGGTATCAATTTCTTACACTTTGCACTATTCCTATTTATCTTCTGTGCTATCGTGTTAATGGGCGTTAGTAAATTAGGAACACCTCAGTCAGAAGAATCTTTACGATTGGTTACGTTCCAAAAAAATCAAGAAACTGCAACAGCACAAAACTCAACCGATGTTTGGGCAACCATAATCTTAATTATTTTAGTGTTGATTATATGGTCGGTCTTTAGCCCTTGGGGAATGGCATAATATTTTGAACCACAAAAGGCACAAAAGAAAATTCAAATTTTGATAGCTTTTGTGTCTTTTGTGGTTTAATAATAACTAGATTACCCTACAATGGCTTCTTCAAAAAATTCGCTCAAAGGCTTGGAAACTTGATAGGCTTTCATAATTTTTTCTATTACATCTTCTTCTAATAGCGTATCAATGTCAAAGGAGGTGTAATAATAAAATTGCTTATTCACAATGAGTGGTTGTGTTTCTGCTGCTGCTTTAAATTCTTTTGGGATTCGCTTATTCTTCTCTCCCTGAATTTCTCCAAAATGCTGTTTGAACGCTTTATCGTTTATCAACGCCTCAAATCGTTTCGGTTGTTCTATAATT
Source organism: uncultured Saprospiraceae bacterium (assembly GCA_964385675.1). GTDB lineage: Bacteria > Bacteroidota > Bacteroidia > Chitinophagales > Saprospiraceae > CAYLSF01. Next base: position 1,569 of record CAYLSF010000542.1, on the reverse strand, counting down.
GCGGTTCTTACCTTTTGTAAATTATCCTTACTCACTCGATATAAACCATTATACAACCTAAGATGCTCTGGATGAGCTTCTAAATAAAAACCTGCTGGAATGTCCATTGATTTTCGACCACCTGGTGCAACCATCGCCGAAGCAAATATTTTATACGGTGTTTTGTCTTTTGAAAATCGAATATCTCTATAGATTCTAAAAATGGCTTGTTTCGGTTCAATATCAATTCTTTCATCTATCTTTTGAGCGGCTTCTATCAACGCTTTTACAAATTCTGCAAATGGTTTCTTAACCGATTTTTCATACCGTTTTTTGTTATCATTGAACCAATCTCGATTATTATTGGCAGCTAATTCTTGAAAAAAGAGGATAAAGTCAGCAGTAAAGTATGTCATAGTTTTGGTTTTTTATTAAAAATCAGCAATCAAGAGTCAAAACAAATATATGCATAAATAAGTTTTAAAAAATAAATTATCATTTCTACATGGTAAGACAAAACAAGTGTTTCCCAATTATCAATTATCTCCCGATAGCTATCGGGATAATAATTATCCCTGTCGCTGTAATATCCAACGCTTCACGAGTTTAGATTCCTTCTGACGAGGTACTTTTACAGATTCATATAGCGTCAATTGTTGAGGACTCATTTTGACCACATAATCTTTATGCCCAAAATAACTGTGATCATCTTGTCCGATTAAGTTAAATCTCAAATAATCTGTTGTAAGGCTACTCCAAAAGGTGTATCGAGTTAATACTTTTTGAGCGTTTAGTTCTACACTTCCTTCGGGGTTAAATTTTAAGTCTTTTTGAATAACTTGATAATCAGCATCTAACAATACATATTTCCCACTAATCATAGTTTCTTTTATAAAATCCTCGATGGAAGCAAAAGGACGTTCCAAATAATTTGGAGCTGGAAGTTCTGTACTGACCCGTTCATATGCATCATTCAATAAGGCTAATCGTTCTGTTTCCGCTTGAATGACAATTTCAAAGTCCTCTTCTCCTCTTCTCAGGTAAGCAATAAAAGGCGTATTTGCTTTTTTATATAAAGGGTGATTCGTCATCACGGATAACATGACACCTTCATCTTCTTGTTCAAAATAAAGAAAGGTCTTTTTGAGTGAAGTGTCTTGTGGAGTTTTCGCTATTATAGGTAAATAATACTCATGAAAGTTTGTCTTATCAATATGCAACATTACAAAACCACTTCCATAAGCTTTATTTGTTCTTGCTAATGAACCGTTTTGTTCCAATGTATTCAAATAACCTTTTCTTATCCATACACCATGTAACGCATTCAAATACTTTTGAACCGTCGTATCATCTGACAAATCATAGCTAATAGGATAAAGTGTAGGATGTTCATCCTCCAAAAGGATGCAACTAGAAAGGCAAAAACTAAAATTAATTAATAGTATGTAAGAGAACCATTTCATTATATTTGGTTACTTGGTTATTAGTTACTTGGTTGACTAGTTGCTTAGTGGTTGATTATTTGCAAATGAGATTCTTTGATAATTTCTACTAACTCATTCAAAGAGAGCTTGCTCCATTGTTTTAACC
>CAYLSF010000541.1:0-5419 GCA_964385675.1 uncultured Saprospiraceae bacterium | reverse complement strand
GGATTATGGAATTTTTACTTAAAATATTGATTATCATTACAGAACAAGTCTAATAGTAATTATTCTAAAAAAAATTAGACCATGTGCATGTGTGTGTGCACGTGCGCATACAAAAAATTTGCTGATACGAAAAAAAATACCGAACTATACCAGATGAATTATGAAAATATTAGAACTCGTCCGAAACAATTTTTAAGTGTAACAAGTCTTTTGGTAGAAGAATTTGATTATTTATTATCCTCATTTTCAGGTAAATGGAGGAATTATTATCGAATTCATACTATTGATGGTAAAAAACGAAAAGCACCTATTTTTAACCCTGACAAAAACACTAAAACACTTCCAACGGTTGAGGAAAAACTATTTTTCATATTAGTTTATCTAAAAAACTATTCTCTACAAGAGATGATAGCTGCAAGTTTTGGCTTTTCGCAAAGTCAAGCAAGTAAGTGGTGTAAAGCACTGCGTCCTTTACTTTTTGATAGCTTAAAGGAACTTCATGTTTTACCAAACTATCAAGGCGAAAAAGTAGCACAAATACTGATAAAGCTAAATGAAAATAAGTGCTTTCAAGATGTTACGGAAAGACTTATTAATCGTCCGAGTGACCAAGAAGTTCAATAAGATTTTTATAGTGGCAAAAAAAAAGCACATACTCCCGATAGCTATCGGGATGAAAACAACATTATAACCACTGAAAATCAATATGTTGTATATCTTAGCCCTACAGTTGAAGGTACGGTTCACGATAAGAAAATAGCTGACCAAGATGAAATTGTATTTCCTAATGATATTCATCTATTTCAAGATAGTGGTTATCAAGGGTTCAAACCGGATAATGTCCATATCGTCCAACCTTTTAAAAAACCTCGTAATAAGGAGTTTTCAGCATTACAAAAATGGTTTAATCAATATGTTGGACAACGTAGAATTATCGTAGAACATGCCATCTCTGGTATTAAAAGACTGCGTATTGTCAAAGATAAATGTCGGCACTTTTGCCAACGATTTAGAGACCAAATTATTGATATTGCTGTCGGTTTACACAATCTAAGAGTCAACAGTCCTTTTGGAGCATATAAATCTAATCATAAATGGTTATTTGATTTATTTTAGAATAATGTCTAATAAATATACAAAATTTAAGTAGAAGTTTCAGCAATCAATCCCAACTCCAGGATAACCTCCCGAAGCGAAAGCTGTTGAATCTTTGCCAAAGTCATTAAATGCTCTAAACGCTCTGTATTATTCAAGAATGAAGTTTTTGAATTGCTTCTACAATCATTTGCTTTTGAGATTTTAATATCTTGAAGATATTTCGTAAATCTTTTATATCCGTACTATCATAAGATTTTGAAAGGGTATATCGATTTTTATTTAAGACCACAAAAAACCATAAACGACCTATAACATACGCTCCATAGATTGGTAAAGGAGGGAGCGGATTTTTTTTACTAAAAAGGGTATAAGGTTTCGGCTGTTTATTCAGTTCATTTGCCACAAACATTGCAGATAACAATTGCCCCGCAGGATCACCACTACTATCTTTTTCTCTCTTATACTCATGTATGAAAAAAAAGGGTTGTTCTGGCTGTGAAATGCCCATAGCTACCATCAAATCAACATTTCCTTTGAGTTCAATATTTTTATATTGCCACCTTAAAGGACGTTCAGAAAAAGCCACAAACTCCAATTCTATATTATCGAAATCAATCAATTCAATCAAGTTACCAATGACTTTAAGTTTCAGTTCTTCTTCATTCCAACTACGGACAAATATGCTAAGTTTTCGTTGAAGTTTTTTTAAAGCTTTTTCTTCGTCTTCATCTATGGTCATACTTTTCGATCGCTCCTCCCAATGCTCTAATAAATTTTCTTTCAATTCTTGTTTTAAGCCAAACATCCGTCTGACCTGTTGCTCATTGAATTGTGAAAAATTTATCGTTTCCTCTATCTCCATTTTTTCCATAATTACTTAAAATTTAATTCCTAACAAATATACAAAAATCCCCCTTCAATTGCTCAATACTTGCTGTAGTCAATCGAACAACATATTGTAGAATTTCATGCGTTGTTAAGGTATGTAAGATTTGCATAATTGCTTGTTGTCAGTCTAGATTATCTAAATTATGGATTTTTTGAGTAAAAGGTTGTGAGAGAATGGAAGTTTGAATGGAAATCAAATACACGAAAACCTGAACCATTCCTCAAAAAATCATATTTTTAGCAAAAGGAGAAATATGAGTATTACAACGATAAAATCTAAATTTCATCAATTTATAGACACTATTGAAGATAAAGAGGTATTACTGCAGTTTATGGAAGTCATTCAATACACTGCTACACAAAAAAGAAGGTTCGCTTTGTTTGATCGCTTTAGACCAACTTAACAAAAAATATAAAAAGTGGTTGGCTCAATAAAATTAACTCAACTCCAAACAAGCAATATCCTTATAATCCTCACTTTCAATAAAATCAACTATAACATCTTTCTTTTCTATTAAGATTTGAGCAATATGTTTGGTAGTCATATTGCCTATTCTAAGCCATATAATTTTAGGTGGAAAACCATTAAAAGTAGCAAGCAATATCAACGAAATCGCTATCGAAAGAAACAATTGTAAAGTGATTATTTTTAGCATATTCCCAAATATCGGTATCGCTAGCATTTTCTAAGCCTAATCGCTTGATTTGTTGAGCATCTGGAAATTCAGCTTCAATTTTTTTGAGGATGCGAAAAGAAATATTTTGGTCAAATAGCAGTTTCATGCAGCCGTTTTTAGTTTATGTTCTCTGTCTGCAGCATAAGCCAAACAAGCTAATATCTGCTGCTGATTCAATTCTGGAAAATCTAAAATAATCTCCTCAAAAGATAGTCAATTCGCTAACCAATTCAAAACATCAAAGACTGTAATTCGAGTACCTATAATATGAGACTTTCCAAATCGAATATTGGAATTAATAGTGATGTGATTTTTATAGTTTATCATATTTTTTGTGCTTTTGAGTAAAGTTTTCTAGCTCGTGCTTTAGTCAATTGGAGCATATAATCCGATTGCAAAAAAAATAAGTTAATTCTACCTGTTCATCAGCAGTTAAACTACCTGCTTTCTCCTTTTGAATCAAACCAAAAGCCTTCTGTTGTAAGGCTATAGAGGGTTTATAATTCACAATCTGTTGAGGCGAAAATCCACCTGCTAGAAATTCTATAAATTCATCATATATTGATGCTGTTACCATATTTCCTGTTTTATTCAAAAATGTGTGTCTAAATTACGAATTTTTTGGGTAAAAGGTTGTGATGATGAAATTTCTGAACCTTCGACGCTTGTTCCAAACCTCCGATGTTTTTAAAACATCGGAGGTTTGGAACACCGCAATAAAGCCTAGCCCTCCAAAAAATCAAATCCTTCCCAATCCGTTTTAGTACGATGATGAAATGCTATAAATGCTGCTTTTCCACCAAAGAGTGCCAATAATTTTACCCGTTCCAATTCCGTTTTCCCCGTAGAAACACATCCCAAATAAGAAGAATATGGATAGGCTTTAAAGTCGGCTGTAAATCCATGATGTTGTAGATTGGCATGAATGTAATACACCGTATTGAAAAAGTAATCTTCTGTATCAATCCAAATTCGTTGATATTTTTCTTCAAATAAGCGTCCTGTTCTAGTGTAAGCCTTATTAATGGATTTAGAATAGGCATTAAATAAATTAGAAAATTGCTGTTGAGCAGGTGTCTTTTTTGATTTTGGACTTTGAGGAATATCTCCATAATTATCTCGAATCCGTACTAAAGCATGAAAGTGATTTTTCAATAAACAATATGCATACGTCTCCGCTACAGGAACGATATGTTTTTTCCATAATTGAAGGAAATAAGGATAATTGCGTTCCTCAATAAAGAGATTTGTACCATTGACACCTCGATTGTAAATGTGGTAAAAATGACCTTCTATAAGTGGTGTTTTAGTGTTGGACATGATGGTGTTTTTAATTTGGAGTTTACGGTATTCAAACCTCCGATGCCTGTTACAAACCTGATTTGGAATTTATATCGGAGGTTTGGTTTCTCCTTATTCTTTTTATTATGATGGATTATCTAGATTATGAATTTTTTCGTGAAAATTTTCTGGATAGATGGAAGTTTAAATAGAAAAATAGATATTTAATTTGTATTAGACTTTATTCTGAAATAAATTAAAGAGACCATTTTATCTTAGATTTATATGCTCTAAAAGGGCTAGTCACTCTAAGATTGTGAAGTCCGGCACAGATTTCCATAATTTGATCTCTTTTATGTAAGCAAAAGAGCCTACATTTATTTTTAATAATTCGTAATCTTTTGATTCCAGCAATAGCATGTTCACTAGTAATTCTGATACGACCAACATATTTGTTAAACCATATTTGTAATTCATTTAATTCACCGTTTTTAGGCTTTTTAAATGGTTGCACAATATGAACATTTTGAGGGATGTATCCTTGAAAGCCAGTATCTTGAAATAGCTGTATGTTGTCAGGAAATTTCATTTCTGATTCATCTGCTATTTTCTTATCATGCGTTTTACCTGTATAAGTAGGACTTAGATATACAACATATTGACTTTCAGTACTAACAACGTTATTTTTTATGGTGTGTGCTTTTTTTTTACCACTATAAAATTCTTGCTGTGTTTCATCATCTTTAGGTCGGTTGGTTAGCCTTTCGGTAACATCGTGAAAGCATTTTTTTTCACCTAACTGCTCTAAGATATCAGCTATTTTATAACCTTGTCGTGTAGGTAATAAATTTAAGGATTTAAGGGTATCATAAAACACAGGCTTTAATACGCTTAACCACTTACTGACTTGAGATTGTGTAAAATCAATCCCGATAGCTATCGGGACAGCACCTAGTTTTTCTTGTAGTGAGCCATTTTTGTAATAAACTAATATAAAAAATAGCTTGTCACTAACTGTAGGTAAAGTCTTCGTGTCTTTCTGAGGTTTTAAGCAGGGAGATTTACGTTTTTTCCCTTGAATAGTATGTACTTTATAAAAGTTATACCATTTACCTGAAAATGAGGACAATAGATAGTCAAATTCTTCTACCTTTAAGCTAGTAACGCTTAGAAATTGTTTAGGTCGCTGACGGATTTTTTCATAATTCATGTTGTATAATTGTGAATTATTTTTGAATTCTCATAATTTTTTTTCACACACACGTATGTGCAGGCACATGCACACCCGCACACATGGTCTGATTTATTTTAGAATAATCACTATTATTAAACTCAAATTTAAGTAAAGGATAAGAACGATGAGTAGTTATTATTTAGAGGAAGAATTTCAGTTTTTAAAAGCGACTTATGGAAGAACTGATATTATAATGTATTCTTATTTAGATAATTATGAAATACAGTTGACTGATTATACA
>CAYLSF010000540.1:0-5426 GCA_964385675.1 uncultured Saprospiraceae bacterium | reverse complement strand
TATGAATTTTCATTCGTGTATTCGTGACAATCAAATAAGTAAACCTACTTATATATTAATCTAGCTGATTTTTTGGTATTACTAAACTTCTACTTTAATAATCTTCGTCAAGATATAACCATCAGTTGTATTCCCTGTAACACTATCTGCCATATTACGAGCAAGACTGTCTGAAAACTCTCCATCTGAATTATTGGACGTATCAAAATTTCCATTGTAATCTTGTGTTGCATATACGGTATTAGAAATATCTTCTGGAAATGCAACTTGTGTTATTAACAAGGAATTACCATTTGCATTTTTTATTTCTACATGTAAATGTGGTGCTCGACCAGGATACCAACCTGGATAAATAGTAATAAAAGAAGCATTTCCATTCACATCTGTTGTTTGTCGTCCTCGTAAAAAATGCTGATTGGTGAAATTACCATCTATTTGACCACTATATTCAGAGTAGTTACCTTGAGCATCACAATGCCATAAATCAACGAAAACGCCCGCTAATCCCTCACAATTATTATTTATATTTTGGATGGTAAAGGTTATCATTAAAGCAATACCTGTTCGGTCACCCACAATATTTTCTCTGACCCAATCACTAGGTGTTTTAATCGGAAATGGTCCATCTGTTTCTCTAGGGGATTCAGCACATGCACTTGGATCAATGTCCTCTGAATCATCATTACAAGAACCAAAAAGTGTAGGAATAGCAATAATAGAACCTAGACCCAATAAGCCATTTTTTAAGAAATTCTTTCTATTCATTTTTTAAGTGTTTTAAATTTATTGAGCTAATAAATTATACTGTTCAATTTCTTGTTCCGTCATCCAATGTATAGATGCCGCAGGTGCTGCATTAATGGTAAAATAATAAAAGTCTTCTGCTTCCTGTTGTGTAAAACCAACAGATACATAATAGTTGATATAAGGTAAATGATTAGCGTGTCCTACAGGGAAATCTGTAGCTTCGCTTGTACCGTCAGACCAAGAATGAACGCCAATTCTTGTATTGTTACCTTTAGTTCTAGTTTTTCCTGCTAAAAAGAAATCCGTTCCGCCTGATGCGATCAAGCCGTCATCCATTAAATGAATTGCCATTTGTCGTTGATAGACAACTTGTGCCAATTGTAAATTAACCTCATCATCTGATGAACCATCGCAGTTTTTGATATTGATGGCATTAACACTCGGATAAGAATTGGTTAAGTCATTAAAATTATCCAATGAATTGCTATTGATAGTTCCATTCATTTCAATAGTTGTATTATCGCTTAGTACAGTAAATATTCCAAACTGATTTCCTACAGTAGTATCATCATCATTGCAAGACATTGAAAATAAGCTAATTGCCAAAATAAATACTACTAAACTCTTTAAATTTTTGACTATCATAATTATTACTTTTATGTAATTTTTAAATAAATCGAAATGATTAATTCTTAAATTGTGTTACCTATCGCATATAACTACCATCAGGTAAGACCGTGGGAAATTGGTAAGTTGAGTCGGTTAATAATTGATAGACTGCCACATCCGTTTGTTCTACTTTGTTTCTAGTGTTTAGTTTCCATTCTTGCCTAATTTCATCTAAGCGATTTTCTTGAGCCCCTAGTATTGAAGTTAAAGTCCAATAGAAATATTCTGTTACTTGACAGTTATATTCACACGTTTGATCGTCGTAAGTGTACCATGCATTTTGGGGATAATTATTAGGAACAGACGTAAACTGACCACCCCGAGCTATGTCCATTGCATTAGCAATTTGAGAACCTTGATTTTCACCAAATATATCGGGATAAACTTGAGAATAACCTGCATGTGTGATAATATGTAAGACTTCTTCTAATGCAGCGTCAAATTGCCCCGATCTTCCATTGGCAACATAATTAGGATTTGTTTCATCATTGCCTAAATCTTGTCCTGTTCTATCATTTGGAATATCATCAGGAATATCATTTTCCCTATTCCACATTACCATAAAGGCTTTATTTTCTATCATTTTATCTACTACTAACTGATTATCAGGTAAGCCATCTTCATTATTATCAAGATATTGAGCCATGAGATTAGCAGCATGTAAAAGTTTTTCATCAGCTACATCAGGAACAGCATATATATCAATTCCAAATACAACAACCTTTCGATTATAATCGCTTAAAATACCATCTTCATTGGCAATGATTGTAAAATTAGGGTCGTTTCCAGCATTAACTGGTCCAGTAACTTTTTTATCACAAGCTGCAAAAAATATGAAAGCGGCTAAAAAACTGATTTTAATTATTTTCATCGTATTGATAGTTTAAAGATTTATAGATACTACGATGAAAAGACAATCAAAATTATGAAGACCCTTATGCTGAAAAAGCGTTATGATATGAATGATGAATATGTGTAGAGGAATATGGAAAAAGTGTAGAGGAATAATTTTATAAAAATAGTTTTTGGATAATTAAAATCGACTGAGTAATGTTTCCTTGTAGCTATTACCCAAAGGTAAAGTTTGTTTACCAATGAAGATTTGATTTTTTTGAACAGAGGTTATTTTTGAGAAGGCAACAATATAAGAACGATGGATTCTGATAAAATGAGAGGTTGGTAATTTGGAAGCAATTCCTTTTAAATTCAATCGGGTTAAGTACATTTTTTGTTTGGTATAAACTTTTACATAATCTTTTAAACCTTCAATGTATAAAATATCATCAAAAGCTACCTTAACCGTTTTATAATTAACTTTTAAATATAAAAAAGTATTTTCAGTTGTATTCTTATTTTCTAAATTATGAAGATATTGGGCTTTATTGACTGCTTTTAAAAATCGTTCAAATCGAATAGGTTTCATTAAATAATCAACAATATCCAATTCATAACCCTTTAGGGCAAACTCTTCATAAGCTGTAGTAAAGATGATTAATGGTTTGGTTTTTAGAGAGTTAATCAATTCTATACCTGTAAGGTCAGGCATTTCAATATCAGATAGTAATAAGTCTGTAGATTGTTTGTTTAATTCGTCTAGTGCTTTAAAAGCATCTGTCGTTGCCAATTGTAGTTCTAAAAAAGGAATCTTTTGTATGAATTGACTAAGAATATGAATAGCAGGCAACTCATCATCAACTATGATTGTTTTCATATTTCTTATCGTTTAACTGCTATTTAAATGAATAATACTTAATCCTGTAATACGCTAGTTTTCCTCAAAAAACTCCTCGTGCATTTGTTCGCCTGAGCGAGTCATAACTATCATGACAACACCAGAAATGATAAATAATAAGCGAATTAAAAATCCAGTTAATTGCCCAAAATTATCAATCCAAGTTAGAAATGCAATCTGTACGCCTACTAAACTTAATACCAATGCTAAAACACCTAAAGCGATAAGAATAAATCCAAGAATACTGTATGTTCCTTTATTCATAAGTTATTAGTTATCAGCTATTGGTTATCTGTTATTTACGCTATTGTCATCTTTAAACTGATAATGAATAACCGATAACCAATAATGAAGACTCAAAATTAATAATTAATCCATGTCAATATGAAGATTTTAAAAACATTTGAGTTAAAAAAAGCGTATATTTGATATAGAATTAAGAACTGTATTTAAAGAATTGAGAACTGTCTCAAATTATTATATTTCAGTCCTTCTTTTATACTAACAATCGAATCATGGTAAAAATAATTGAATGCCCTAGAGATGCTATGCAAGGCATCAAACCGTTTATTCCTACCGAACGGAAGGCTGACTATATAAATGCCCTCCTAAAGGTAGGGTTCGATACAATTGATTTCGGTAGTTTTGTATCTCCCAAAGCTATTCCCCAAATGAGAGATACAGCACAAGTATTAAGTCGTCTTGATTTGGATAGTACTAACAGTAAATTATTGGCAATTGTTGCCAATAAAAGAGGGGCAGATGATGCGAGTCAATTTGATGAAATTACTTACTTAGGTTATCCTTTTTCTATCTCTGAAACTTTTCAACTCAGAAACACCAATGCGACGATTGAAAAATCACTACATCGTGTAGAAACGATTCAAGAGATTTGCGAAAAGCATAATAAGAAAATGCTAGTTTATATTTCAATGGGCTTTGGTAACCCTTATGGCGATCCTTGGAATGTAGAAATTGTACAAAAATGGGTAGATGTTTTAGCAGATATGGGGATTCGATTTATTTCTCTATCAGATACTATAGGTATTTCTAATCCAACTACGATTAGTTACTTATTCAGTAATTTGATTCCACCATTTCCTGATGTAGAGTTTGCCGCACACTTGCATACACCACCACATAATTGGAGAGAAAAAGTAGAAGCTGCCTATCAAAGTGGTTGTAAAAGATTTGATGCTGCCGTAAAAGGATATGGAGGCTGTCCTATGGCAAAAGACGATTTAACAGGTAATATGCCTACAGAGAATCTATTGCATTATTTTGATTCTATTGATGTAGAATTGGGATTAGATAAAACAGCATTTTTTCAAGCAATGGATTTATCCTATGATATCTTTCCTCAAAATACTTTAGTTCACTAATGAAATCCCAAAACCCAAATTCCGAATCCCAAAGTAGTCGGGTCTGGAATTTGGGTTTTGGGTCTCGATAGCTATCGGAATGGGATTTTACTCCAAAATAGCATCATCAATTAACTCATCACCATCACCATCTAGATCTTCAAAACCATAAATTTTTTCATCTGGACTTGGTAATTTCTTTTTCTGTTTAGCTGGATCTGGTGGTATGATGGTTAATTCCCCTTCAACTCGCTCTATTTCTTCCTTCTCTTGTTGAGCGAATTTATCTGCAAATTTTTTGGCTTTATCAAAAAGTCCTTCGCTTCCTTTAAACAAAGAATCACCTGTATCATGGAAAAGGGGTTTAGACTTTTGCTTTTCTTGATAGGCTTCTTCTCGCTTACGCATTTTTTCCTCTAGATCATCTGTATAAGCATCAAACTGATTCCACAATTTTTTAGCGGTCGTCTTGCCTTTTTCAAAAGCATCAGAGGCAATTTCCTTAGCGGCATCTACTGCAGGACTCAACTCATCTAATCCACCTTTGAAGTCATCAAAGTAATTAGAGATCGTATCATAAGCAGATTTCTTAGGCTCTTTTGGCACCTCCTCCTCTTCTTCTTTGACTACATCATCTATTTTATCTTTAAAAGATTCTAGGGTATCCTCTAGTTTTTGAGTGCGTTTTTGTTCTTCTGCTGCTATCTTTTGCTGCATTTCTGCAAAAAATTGATTCATACGATCTTCTTGCGAGAGATTTTCCTGATTTGAATTTTCGTTATTTTCCACTTTTTTAAAATTTTGAATGAGTAATTTTGAATGATGTAATGCACTTATCAAATACATATTCAAAATTCAACATTAAGAGTATGTTTAAAAATTTAATAAATTGAAAATTAGGAGTTTATTGTTCTGCT
>CAYLSF010000539.1:0-5435 GCA_964385675.1 uncultured Saprospiraceae bacterium | reverse complement strand
GAGGCGTTTCTACCCGCTTGATCTGCTTTAACAGTTCTAATTGCTTATCAATATTATTATTTTTCATATCGTAATTTCAGTTTCAATTTTTTAATTATAGCAAAAGATTATGGGTTGAATGATTTTACCCCCTAACCCCCTAAAAGGGGGAATATGTGAAAAATTCCCCCTTTTAGGGGGTTAGGGGGTATTCAAATACTTCGCTAAGTTCTTTTTCGCTCTTTGTAATAGAGATTCCACTGCTTTGACAGAAGTTTGCATAATTTCTGCCGTTTCAGCTTGTGATTTATCTTCTATTTTCGTCAAAATTAGAGCCGTCTTTTGATTTGGTGGTAATTTATTGATACAACCAAATAAGCGTTCTAATGCCTCTTTATGTTCCATTTCAACACCAGGATGATTAAACATCGGCTGTTCGTATCTTACTTCATTGCTATTATCGTAAAATAGATTGGTTACAAAACCAAATCGCTTTTTTCGCTTTTGTTTCTTAATCAAATCTAACGATTTGTTAATCGTAATACGGTATAGCCAAGTTGTAATTTTGGCTTCTTTTCGGAATTTTTCGAGTGATTTATAGACAGATACAAAGACATCTTGCGTAACCTCTTCTGCATCCTGAACATTCTGAACGTAGTTCAAGGCAAGGTTATAGACAAGGTCTTTATGCTGGTGGTAAAGTGTATCGAAATTCAATATTATTGCGTCTTTTGTAAAGTTCTTACGTCTTGAATTAATTTACCTATATCTGTTTGATTTAATCCATTATAGATTCCTCGAATGTGCCGATTTTTATCAATTAAAACAAAATTCTCTGTATGTAAAAATTCCTCTGTAGTTCGCTCTAATCCCATGTTTTCTTCTACGAAATAGGCTTTTCTACCTAAATTATAGATTTCTGCTCGTTCACCTGTAGCTAAATGCCATTTATTGGCAATACATCCTTTACTATCTGCATAATTCATTAACTGTCCAACACTATCTACTTCTGGCATTACAGAATGAGATAGGAGTAAAATATCATCATCTTCTTTAAATTCTGCTTGTAAGTCCACCATGTTATCCATCATTTTAGGACAAATTCCAGGGCAAATCGTAAAGAAAAAATCCGTAATGTAAATTTTATCTTTAAAAGTTGCTTCTGTAATCGTATCTCCCAGTTGATTCACCAATTTAAAAGGTGGAATCTGGTGTAAATCTTTTTTTGCTAAATCCGCTTCTTCTAACCATATAGGCATAAAAGTCGCTTCATTGTAATACGGTAATTTAACAGAGGAGGATGGCGAACTTGTACACGCCGCCATCATTCCTGATATGATAACAAAAATTAATTGTCTAATCATTGAATTACTTTTCAGTTTATAATGCTACTATCTAGCCTCCAATTCCTTGACCCCATTGCACAAATTTGCTCTTTTTAAGCCATAGATTCGCCCTTCTTTGACAATATAATTAGCATACAATGTTCCGTTCTGACGCCATGCTTGTTGTAGTCCGACCTCTTTTCCTCCTACATAAGTTAGTTGTTTGAAAATCATTCCTTCTTTATACCACTGTTTTGTTGTTCCGTGTAGTTGTCCTTTTTCGTATTCATTGTACGTTTTAGGATGACCATTTTGCCACCAACTTCTTGACGTCTCACTTAATATACCATCAGTATAATGAGCAATAGATTGTAGCTGTCCATTTGGATACCATTGTTCACGCATTCCATAACGTTTACCTTCAAAATAAGCAGATTTGTATTTTAACTGATTTGGGCTATAGTAATCCAAAACATATCCGCTAAAAGGTTGTCCTTTCACGCTTAAAATTCCTGTATTTCTATTCAATTGTGTCAAAGAATCATGTATTTCTATATTTGGAATTTCAATCTTTTTAACAACTTGATGTTCCTTATAAGAAGAGACTATAGTGGAACGATTGGATTCGCAACTCCAAAAAAATGCAAATCCAATACAAACCCACAAATGCTTATGAAATAGATTCCTCACTAATTGATGATTACTTGACTCGGTGTTCCTTGAAAATCTCCAGGGAACAATATATAATATTGATTTAAGTATAATTCATTTTGAACATGGTAGTGATATTCACCATCTGGATTATGTGGCGTTGGTCCAAAGTGTCCTCCCGAAGCATCTAAATCACTTGGATAACTACCATCAGGATCTTTTCTACCATACAAAAAGAAACCATCTGCCATAATTGCAATGAGCTTATCATCATCATCTGACCATGCTTTGGTTTCTAAATGGTAATGATAACTTTGAGGCCCTGTGTGTGCCCCTGTGTAATCTAATCCATTTACAGCATTATCTAAAGGTACATTAGGTCCTTCTTCATCATTATAAAGCACCGAACCACTTACAGCTATGCCAATTGCCCCCAAACCTGTAGAAGTGGAACTAGTTGCTTTTTGTGGATTGGCTGAAACGGTTAAACTAACTGTACCTACAAAATTTTGTATCGTACCCGGAGACATTGCATTAGCATTTGCCACTGTAGGTGCTACATACAAATCATGTGTCGTTGGCCAGTATGGTGAGGTATGATTTGGCCATCCATTAGACTCAATCGTTACACTACCATTACTTAATGTAATGGTCATATCATTAGAAAATTCATCAAAAGCAGCGTGTAAAGTAGAACTTCCTCCAGTGTCATCTACGTCGTCAGCATTTGCGACATAACCTTCTGGTTGGTCACAACTATTTTGTGTCACACTAGGATTTCCTAAGCCATCATTATCGGCATCTTCATACCATGTTGTTTCCGTGCAGGTATCATCTTCATTACAAGAAGATAAAGTCAAAAGCCCTGTAAATAGGGCAATTCCGATGAAATAAATGATTCTTTTCATGTAAGGTTGAACTGGTTTATAAATAGTGAATTAATTACATTTACAGAATAGGACGATAGTATTTTGAGAACCCTTCGCTTTGAAAATATTTTTTCAAAAAAATCACTCACCTTTTGAAGTATCATTTTATTAAAGCTAAACATCAGGCAATTTTATTTCAGATTTTGCTATGGTTCAAATCTGAAAATTGAATTAGAAATTAGAATATATTGGTTATAATAATCCTGTTTGATAGGGATGTGTATCCAAAATTCTACATGGAATTCGTGTGCCTAAAAACTAGGAAGCTATGAAAAAAGGACTATTGATTTTTGGGATATTATGTTTTTTTTCAACTTTGGGATGGAGTCAGTTTTCAAAAAAATATTGTACAGGTGACGAAAATGCCGTGTTGACCTTTACAGAAGAAGCGGAAGACCACATTTATATTTGGATGGTAGATGGTAAGGAAGTGCAGCGAGGAAAGGAGCAAACATTCACGGTAACGAAGGAACACATGGATAAGGCAATCTGTGTACAATGGCAATGTCCTTGTGGATCTTTAAAAGAAAATTGTACCTCAATAGATACAGATGAATCCAGTGATTATCAAATAGCAGCAATGCCTTCTCCTATAACATGTAATGGCTTAAATGATGGTCAAATCATGATTAATACACCAGATGAAGGGGAATTTACCTATAAATGGAAAGATGGCAACACCTCCAAAAATAGATATAATCTCAAAGCAGGAGAATATCAGGTTACAGTAACGAATGAAAATGGATGTACGCAAACAGCTTCTGTAATGATTACAGAGCCTAAGCCGCTTAAAGTAGGAAATATTGAAATCAAACATCCTACTTGTGGCAAAACAGCTACAGGATTTGCAGAAGTCATGACCAATAAAAATTATGACTATCTATGGAATACAGGGGAACAAACCCGTCGGATTGAAAACCTATCAGAAGGGACTTATTCCGTTCAAATTAGAAAAGGAAAAAAATGCAGTGTTAAATCTATAGAATTACAGGATCCTGAACCGCCTACGGTTATTCCAACCGTTATTTCAGATTATAATGGTTATTCTGTTAGTTGTGTGGGACGTAAAGATGGTGAAGTTCAATTAGCCTTTACAGGTGGAACCCCACCGTATCAAGTCAAGTGGCATAAAAACGATAGATTTACATGGAGTGAAGGAGATACGTTACCCATTAAATCTAGCTTAAGTGCAATGGCTTATCCTGTTTCTATTATTGACCAAAAAGGATGTACCAATCAAAAAGACGTTATCCTAAATGCTCCAGAACCTCTAGCCGTACAAACTATTTCTGATAATTTTGGGGATAAGCAAATTAAATGTAGTGGTGATGATTCTGGAATTATTCAAACAGAATTATCGGGTGGTGTAGGGCCCTATCAATTTCAATGGACGCATCGAGATAGTGTGATTTCTACCCGTCAAAATTTATCTAATTTATCAAAAGGACTATATCGACTTCAAGTAGCGGATGCAAATGGCTGTATGGCTAAGTCTAAAATAAGATTGCGTCAACCTCGCAAAATAGTCGCCCCCATAAAGCGAAAGAAAAATCGTAGAGTGATTCAACCGATTGGTGGAGAAGGTAAATACACGATAGATATTTATGCGAAATCAGCTAGTAAAAAAGCAGCAGAAACAGATTATCGAGCCGTATTGACTGCAAACACTTCAAAACCACTGAGTTTTAAAACGCAGCCTAAAATGAATTACGAAGTACATATTACCGATGAAAATGGTTGTAGCATTACCCGTACTTTTTATGTGCCCCCTAAACGAAAGCCTAAGAAAATACGTAGAAAATCTAAGAAAAAAGGAAGTCTTGCTATACCCAAAGGGAATAAATTTGTCAAAAAAGGAAGAATGAAGTGTTATGTTTTCAATTAAAGATGAAATGTATTCTTGACTATAGAAGGTAGGAAATTTTAAAATAACCCATATTCTAATCACTAAACCTCTTAAATATATGGCTTTTGTAAAAAGAAAGTCTCATATTTAAGAAATTTATCAATTTTAGAGGAAATAAGACTGATTTAATAAGAATCTGAATAAGAACATTTAAGAATAAAGTAGGGGAGTCTTTGGCATCATTTTCTCTGTTTTGATGATTACTACTTTTAGTGCTTAATAATACACGTAGATGCTTATTCAAATTAGACATTTTATTCAACGTATTATTGATGTTGGAATCACTCCTGATACTACTTGGAGAGAGGCTAAAAAGATACAAATCACTAATGCCTTACTCCTAATTGCTATCCCATTAGTATCTATTAATTTTGTGGTTAATGTATTCCAACAAGATAGTATGGGAATGACAATAGGGTTAGTTTGGCTAGTGATTGCATCAATTATTCCCCTTATTAATAGCCTGAAAAAATATCGTTATACCTACGTTTATATTGTAGCTGTGTTTATACTAATGACAGATGCTGTTCATATTCTTTTAGGAATTAAAGGCTACCTATCTTCACTATACATTGTAAGTCTCATTATGATTATTTTCTTTTTTGATACCAAAAAAGAATACATTATTGCCTTTATATATATGGG
>CAYLSF010000538.1:0-5440 GCA_964385675.1 uncultured Saprospiraceae bacterium | reverse complement strand
AGATATTCTATATAATTATGGAATGTTTGATTTTGCTCAACCCAATTTTATTGGCAATTTTTTACAAGGGAAATTATTATACAGTTTAGGTGTTCAGCAATATCAACCTGTCTTGAATTATAATAAATCTAGGGATCGTCATTTTACGGAACAGGTGCTTAATTTGACGTTATCGGAAAAGAATGAAATTTATAGTTTATTAAGAGAAAACTATCGCCCTGAAAACCGAGATTATTATTATGACTTTTATTTCGATAATTGTGCGACTCGGTTGTGGGAAATTATTGGAAAAGCATTGAAGGAACGGTTAGTTTTTGATAAAGATAAGATAGATAAAGGAAAGACATTTAGACAACTTCTAGATGAATATATTGAGCATAATACTTGGTTGGATTTTGGGATTGATTTGATTTTAGGAACTTCCAATGATGTGAAATCTGGCTTTAAAGGGCAGCTCTTTTTACCTGATTATTTAGCAAATAGCTTAAATCAAGCAACCGTAAATCGAGATAGTATAATAGTGAATTTAGTACAAAAAACGAATATATTATATCAAACGTCAAAACCCAAGCCTCAAGCCTTCTTTTGGACATCGCCTCTCTTTCTATTTGGTGTGTTGTGTTTAATGATGTTAGGGTTTACTTTTTTTAAAATATATAATTTATCCGTTAGGGTATTGGATGGTATGTTTTTTACGGCATTATCTATTGTGGGATTAATTATCAGTTTTATGTGGTGGGGAACCGAGCATGAAACCACAAAATATAACTGGAATTTACTTTGGGCATTACCAACTCAGTTGTGGTTAGCCATTGCTATTCTTAGAAATAAAATAGGAGACTATTCTAAATGGTATTTTCTATTGACAGCACTTATAGCAGCCATCATAGTATTGACTTTTCCAATTTTTCCACAGCAATTGCATACGGCTTTTATTCCTATACTGCTCATTGTAGTAATAAGAAGTTTGTGGTATTCGGGATATTTACCGTTTTTTAGTAGAGATTGAAACAAGATAGTACCGATAACATCACCAAAAAAGTGCGTAAAATTTCACACATTATTGATATTTGGATATAAACACAAGTTGGCTTTGGTCAAAATTCCTTACATTTGTAAAGAAGGGAACTTCCCTTATATTGGATTTAGAATAGATTTAAATGGCAAAAACTAAACGTAAAACGAGCGAAGTACAAGACAAAAGAGCAAGAGGAATTATCAGTGCTTTTTTATCCATTTTTACAGATAACCGATTTCCAAAGTTATTGGGGTTGGTGCTGCTATTAGTGGCATTGTATTTATTCATTGCGTTTACGTCTTACCTCTACACTTGGAAAGCAGATCAAGATACTGTAATACGAATGTCATGGACGTTATTATTTGACATCACAATTGACATGGAAAATGCGTTAGGGCGACTGGGGGCAGTGGTTTCGCATCATTTCTTTTATTGGTGGTTTGGAGTAGCATCTTACGCTTTTGTGTATTTGTGTGCGTCTAGTGGTTGGCTGTTATTAATTGATAAACCGATTGAGCAATTTTATCGCCGTGTGTTTAAGTTGATGTTGGTTGTCTTCTTTCTAGCGATGTATTTAGAGTTTTTCTTTGGAGGCGGTGAGTTTCCAATGGGGGGAGCTGTAGGAAAAGGATTATCTATATGGTTGCAAAGCTTTTTGGGGTCAGTGGGTATGGGGATTTTGTTTGTATTTTTTCCACTAGCTTACTTCTTATGGTGGAGTTTCAATAAGTTTGATGTGGATAATTGGGAAGACTATGGGCATGAATTGCGAATTTGGATGAACCAAAATGCTCCCAAGCAATTGCGGGAAGCTTTACCGATGAGTACGGAAACAGCAACCTATTTTGCAACTCGAAAAAAGGAAAAAGCCGCTAAAAAACAAGCACAGAAACAAACGCAAAAACGCCATGTATTACGCCCTGAACCCAAGATTGATACCATTGAAAAGCCAAAGCCTACGATTGAGATAAAACCAAATATTCCAAAAGAAGGGAAGCAACTAAAGCTTGATTATGAAGAAGAATTAAAGAAAACAGAAAATGGCACATTAAGACCTCGCAACAAGCCAAAATCAGATAATAATGGCTTTGAAATTGTACAACCGAAAGGTGAACCAAAGGATAAAATTAATCAAGCCTTAGCGATTGAAGAGGAAAATAAGCGACATGTAGAACCTTATGATCCAACGCTTGAACTATCTTCTTATCAATCCCCTGCCCCTCAACTATTGGAGACGTATGATGATTATAAAATAGAAATTAATCGGAGTGAACTAGAAGCGAATAAGGATCAGATTATAGAAACCTTATTGAATCATAAAATCGAAATTACCAAGATTAAAGCAACGATTGGACCTACGGTGACATTGTATGAAATCGTTCCGGCCCCTGGAGTGCGTATTTCAAAGATAAAAAACTTAGAAGACGATATTGCTTTAAGTCTATCGGCTTTAGGGATTCGTATTATTGCCCCTATTCCTGGGCGAGGTACGATTGGTATAGAAGTACCAAATAAGAATAAGCAAATGGTGGCACTCAGAGATGTACTGACTTCTTCTAAGTTTACAGATGCTAAGATGGATTTACCGATTGCTTTGGGTAAAACAATCTCTAATGAGGTCTTTGTAGCAGATTTGGCAAAAATGCCACACCTTTTGATAGCAGGGGCTACGGGACAAGGTAAGTCGGTTGGTATCAATGTTATATTGATGTCTTTATTGTATAAAAAACATCCATCACAAGTTAAATTGGTTTTGATAGATCCGAAGAAGGTGGAACTTTCTTTATATAGCAGAATAGAAAATCATTTCTTAGGATATTTACCTGGTGAAGACGAACCGATTGTTACAGAAACGAATAAGGTGATAGAAACACTCAATTCTCTCTGTATTGAAATGGACGAACGCTATAATTTATTGAAAAAAGCACACGTCCGTAATCTTAGAGAGTACAATCAAAAATTCGTTAAGCGCCGCTTAAATCCACAAAAAGGACATCGCTTTTTGCCTTATATTGTATTGGTGATTGATGAATTTGCGGATTTGATTATGACGGCAGGTAAGGAAGTGGAATTACCAATTGGTCGTTTAGCACAGTTAGCACGGGCTATTGGTATTCACCTAATTATTGCTACACAGCGTCCATCTGTAAATATTATTACAGGGGTTATTAAAGCGAATTTCCCTGCGCGTATTGCCTATAAAGTAACGT
Source organism: uncultured Saprospiraceae bacterium (assembly GCA_964385675.1). Lineage (GTDB taxonomy): Bacteria > Bacteroidota > Bacteroidia > Chitinophagales > Saprospiraceae > CAYLSF01. The sequence continues at coordinate 2,212 of CAYLSF010000538.1, read as the reverse complement.
CCAAAATTGATTCTCGAACAATTTTGGATGGAAGTGGTGCAGAACAATTGATTGGACGAGGAGATATGTTGCTTTCTGTTGGTGGAAATACCGTTCGATTGCAATGTGCTTTTGTTGATACCCCAGAAGTTGAAAAGGTAATTGATTTTATATCAGATCAAAAGGGCTACCCCGAGCCATTTTTCTTACCTGAATACAAGGATACTGATGGTGAATTGGGACAAAGTGGTATGAAGTTTTCTGACCTCGATGATATGTTTACCGAAGCGGCTTTATTGGTTGTTCGTAACCAGCATGGTTCTACCTCTATGTTACAGCGTACCCTAAAATTAGGGTATAACCGTGCGGGTAGAATTATGGATCAATTGGAGTCGGTTGGAATTGTGGGACCTTCTCAAGGTAGTAAACCCCGTGAAGTATTGATTTACTCGGAAGATGAGTTAGTTCGATATTTAGAACACCTGAAAACTTCTTAGTGCTATATCATGTGAATGTAGAAAAATCTTTCTTTTATAAATATCTCTTTTACAAGCTTTGAGTCGGAATGATATTGGTTTTAAGTTTTTTAAAAACCAATATGAAGAACTTAATCCTATTATATCTTATTTGCTTCAATACATTTCATTTGTTTGCTCAAAACGATTCTATATTTCAATCTGACTTAAATTCAATAGAAATTTTAAATAAAGTCAATGAGAAGTATGCTGTCTATCAATCAATAGAATTTGATTTGGTTGTAACAGTTGCTGATGGTGATTACAAAGAGACTCAAGAAGGTAAAGTATATGTGAAAGGAAACAAGTATAAGATTGTTTCTGAGGATCAAGAAATTGTATCAGATGGTAAAACGAATTGGGTTTATCTAAAACGACTGAAAGAATTACAAATTAGTGAGGCTTCTCCAGATGATATTGCTTTATTTTCTTCTCCAGATAAATTATTGAAGAGTTATGAAAAGGATTTCACCTCTACATTAATTGGTGAAGCTACAGAAGGAGGAAAAGTTGTTTATAAAATAGAATTTAAACCTAAAGATCGTAATAGTGAATACTCAAAAGTAAGAGCAACCATTACTAAAAATACTTTTACGATCAATAAGATTAAAGTATTTGATAAGAGCAATATTCACTATACTGTCACTGTAAAAAGCTTTGTACCGAATCCTAGTTTAGAGGATAACCTCTTTACTTTTGATAAATTTAAAGTACCTCAATACCAAAATATTAGTGCTTTCTCAACAAATGAAAAATTGGAATACAGTACCTCCTTATCAGTGATTAAAGAACCAAATTCAACAATAATTTTAGAGAAAGTACAAAATAAAGATTTTAAGTACAAAGCCATAAAGATGAAGGTTACGCTACAATCGACTAGTCCTAACGCTAATCATAAAAAACAGTATGACTTATATGCTAAGGGAGATAAATTTAAAATCATCTCTAAAGACAAAGACAATATATCAGATAATAAAATTATTGAGGAGTATTTAAAGGCTTTAAAGGTACTAAAATATAGAAATGAGCGGGTAAAAGATAATTCACCTATTTATTCTCCGATAACGCTGTTTTCAAATTATAAAAAGCATTTTAATCTTCGGTTTATAGGAGAAGAAATACGAGAAGGAAAACGCAATAGGTATAGAATATCTTTAGTTCCCAAAGACAAGATTAGTAAATACTCACGGGTAACATTAATGATTAATAAAGATACATATACTATTGAGGCGGTTTATTTAATTGATAAAGGGGAGCATTATTCTAATAGAATAATATTTGATCATTTCATAATCGATCCTACCTTAAATGAGGACTTGTTTGAGGAATAACCCGTAAAAGGGAACTCCTTTAAATTCACTGAAAAGTTGTAATTATGCTTGAGCTTCAAAAATCTAGAACACTAGTTGATTTTATTTTAAATAAGATTAGACTCACCTTTTGTCATTCATTTTTCATAATTAATAACATAAGGCTATAAAAGTCAAGGAGTTGTCATTTTTAACAACCTCAAAATTTGTTAAAAATTCCTTTCAAAAAACGAACTTCTTATTAAAAAATATCGTTATATCTCGCACATTATCTGATAGTTATCAATTTAGATAATTTGTATAGATATAGGTCTATTCAATGATTCTTTTATACTTCTTGAAAAAGATAGTGTCCTTCTACTATATTATAATTGGAACGGTATTTGGAATATAGTGATAGAATGATTT
>CAYLSF010000537.1:0-5443 GCA_964385675.1 uncultured Saprospiraceae bacterium | reverse complement strand
CCTATTGATTGCTCACCGTCTGCTAATATTATATTTTCTAAATTTGGAAAGTTTTTATACTCTTCATAAGTCCTACTTAAAATACTCCTACGATTCATTAATGAATCCAGTTCATCTTGTACCAAAATGAGTTCATCTGTCAACTGTTGTCTTCTTACTTGTTCTGTTTGAAGATTTTTATCAACTTCATTTCGTTGCTGTCTAGAACGTTCTAATATTTCAAAAGCCTGTTGTGATTTATCGGATTGAATAATAGAAAGATTAATTTGCCTGTCCGCCATAGCTGAAATATGCTTCATGCTATCTGCACTACTAAAAGGAGCATCAAACCAATATAATCGCATATTTATCTTATAAGTAGAAGTGTCATGGGCTTTTTCTTGTACTTCATATCCTTTTTTAAAGTTATCCTTAACATATTTAGTAATAAAACGCTGACGTTGCAAGTCATCTAATACGCGTGAAAAAATAAACATACTCGGTACAACGACCAATATTACAAAACCCGCCATTATCCAAGTGGAACGCCGTTTTTCTTGCTCGTTGACATATTCTTTATATGGAAAATCTAAAAAGCGAACTATCAGATAAGTTGCTAAGGCTACAAAGACAGAGTTGATAAAGAATAAATAAAACGAGTTGATAAAAACCGTCCAATTTCCATAAGCTAATCCATAACCCGATACACACAAAGGTGGTAATAATGCAGTTGCAATAGCTACACCCGGTATGGCATTAGATTTTTCTTTTCGACTACCCGATACAATCCCTGCAATACCACCAAAGAAAGCAACTAATACATCTAAAAAAGTAGGTGCTGTACGGGCAGCCATTTCAGAAGTTGGCACTTCTGATGTCAATGGAGAAAAAGTATAATACAGAAAACTAGTAATTAAACTTACCGCAATCGCTATCCCAAAGTGTTGAATAGATTGATACAAGGTTGAGCGATTATTAATCCCTACCGAAAGTCCAATACCCAAAATTGGAGACATCAAGGGTGAAATTAACATCGCTCCAATAATGACTGCAGGAGAGTTAGTATCCAAACCAATAGAAGCCACCATAATGGCAGAAATGAGTAGCCAAACATTAGAGCCTTTCATTTCCTTATTCGCCATGATTGAATGAATCGTACCGACTTGATCCAATCCTTCATGAATATTGGTAATATCCCAAAGAAACCGTCTAAAACGAGAGAGTAAATTGGTAATGGCATGCCACAATTCCCCAAAAGTGGATTCGTCCTTATCATTTGGGGTAGGAGTTGGGTTTGTACGAGTTGTTTCTTTCACTATTTTATGTTTTAAGTTTTCATTATTGTTAACCATCAATCATAAGATAATTTTTTATGTGACTAATAACCATCCCGATAGTTATCGGGAAACTAGGTAACTAATCCCTAAATTCTAAATCTCCATCGTTCCGTCTTTCATCACCAACCGTCTATCACTCATTTCTGCCAATTCTTCATTGTGCGTCACAATCACAAAAGTTTGCTCAAAATCCTTTCTCAATTGAAATAACAATTGATGCATTTCAGAAGTCGTCACCGAATCTAGGTTTCCAGTAGGTTCATCTGCAAAGACGACAGCAGGATTATTAATCAATGCCCTTGCCATTGCCACTCGTTGCTGTTCTCCTCCTGATAATTGTCCTGGTCTATGCGTTAATCTATCTTTTAACCCTAAATAGGATAATAAGTATTTCGCTTTAGCTCGTGCTTCTTTTTCGTCTGTTCCTTTTATAAAGGCAGGAATACACACATTTTCTAAAGCAGAAAATTCGGGTAATAAATGATGAAATTGAAAAACAAATCCTAAACGTTGATTACGAAAAGCGGCTAAATCCTTTTGAGTTAATTTCGACACATCCGTATCCCCGATGATGATTTGACCCTGATCGGCCTGATCTAGTGTTCCTAATATGTGTAATAAGGTAGATTTACCAGCTCCCGATTTCCCTACTATTGTTACAAACTCCCCCTTTTCAATCGTCAGGTTTACCCCCTTTAAGACGTTTAGGTTTCCATAGGATTTTTGTATGCCTACTGCTTTTATCATATTAATTTGAGTCAATTCTTTTTTATATAAGGCTCACAATATATGGATTATCGCCAAAAGACTAAAATATACGTAATTAATTACCATAATTCTATCCCGAGTTATTTAAGCACTATTTGCACTAACTAATCTCCTCATATATTGCACTAATCTGGTTTCCTTTAATGTTCCAATCAAATTGCTCTTGATACCGATTTATGGCTCCTTGTTGTAGTTTTTTTTGCAGGGTTTTATCTTGATAAATGAGTTGTAAGTGTTTAGCAAACTCATTTATACTTTTTTCATATTCCGTGTAAGGAATCTTAAATCCACATTCTTCATTTATAAATTCTCCAGGACCATAATTATCAAAACATAAAATAGGCACTCGAAAACTTAATGCCTCAGGTACAACCATCCCTGCTCCTTCATGAGAGGGAAAAAAGAACAAGTGTGCTGATTCATAAATGCTCTTTAATTTCGCCCGTTCTATCCAATTAATAAATTGCACACCTTCTGTAACACCTTCAGCTTCTACCATTTTTTGTAACGCTTTCTGGTATGGTCCTTTCCCAACTAAAATTAATTTAGCATTGGCTTTATCGGTATCTGATAGGGTTTTATAAAATTGGGCAAAAGCTTTTACCGTAATATCAAACCCCTTTAGTGGTACAAATCGCCCAATGGACAAAACATTAAATTGAGTATCTGACTTTGTAAAATCTTGATTCATTGGTTCAGAACCTACTGCAGGAATAATAACCGCTTTATCGGCTTTTAGCCGCATCATATCCACCACGCTTGAATTTATCGCCAAGATTTTATAAGCTTTTCGCTTCGCAATACCTAGAAAGGGATCTAAATTCCAAAAGAATAATTTTGTCCACCATTTAAGAGTATCCATAAATCGTTCTTTTTTAGAATAAACAGGGGCTAAATATTGGTCAGGAATTTTATGATGATGCCCTACAGGTCCCCAAACTACAGGTTTACCCAATCGCCACAAAAAAGTAGGTGTCCAATCACTATGAAAATTTAAATTATGAGCAATATCAAATTCTAGTTTATTGCTACTAATAAAAGACACAATACCCACTTGCCACATATAAAAATATAATAAAGCTCCTTGACCTCCCTTTTTCCAAAACCGCATCCAATATGGCAAGTCAAAGTATGCAAACTCCAAGTTTTCACTTCCTTCTAACTCATTTTCCTTTAAATACTTATCAATTGCTTCTTGATTATTTTCTCTCGTAATCGCAATGACTTTATGATGTTTTGCAATCTGCGTTATCATATTCCAAGCCGTGCCATCTTCTGAGCCTTTATATGGATTGACTGCGTAAGCCGTTAGTAGTATTTTTTTCATGATTGGTGACTGGTGACTGGTAATCCGTGACTGGTAATTTAGATCAGACACTAATTACTAGTCCCTAATTTTTTTTAAAATTCTAGCAGGTACTCCTCCAATAATTACATTATCAGGCATAGATTTCGTCACTACTGCTCCTGCTGCAATCACACAATTATCGCCAACAGTAACACCATCTAAAACCGTGACTTTTGCACCTATCCAACAGTTTTTACCAATTTTAATCCCCTTTCGAGTGACGCCTTGTAGTCGTATCAATTCATCAGGATTATCATAGTTATGGTTTTCTGGATGACAGCTTAGGTATTGCCCAATGATGCAATCCGAACCAATTTCTAAACCACCCGCTCCGCCTAAATAAGCAAATTCTCCCAACCCAACATTATCACCAATCTTAATACCTTTTCCTACATTATTAAAAGAAGTAGAAATAATAACACGACTGTATGCTCCTATTTTTACATTATTCCCCAGCTCAATAGGTGCTGTTCCCAATGCTCCTAAATAGACATTATCTTCTAATTGCACCCATTTCCCGAATTTCATATTACGAGCATTATACAATTTTACGCCTGTACCGAAAAAATATAATCCTGGTATTTTGCCATACAATATTATTTTCCAACTCCGCACCAATGACCAAAATTTAGTCCATGCTAAACTTAAAATTACGGTACTCGTGACAGCAGGATCAAGCGTAAAATGTGGGTTTTTTCGTTTGACTATGGTTACTAATAGATTTCTAATCATTTTCTCGTTTCTTTACTCAGGTTTCTTTTGTAATAAAAAATTTCTCCTTCACTTATACCTGTCCTAATCGGCTTTAAGCTTTTTAAATTATTATTATCTATCACTTTGAGTTTTATACCCGAATGAATAAACCCTCCTTTTGTTAATGTAAAATAATTATTATCATCTAATATCACATTTATTCCATTTTCGGAATACATGGATAAATCTACTTTTTTCAATGGATAACCAGATGAATAAACTATTAAATATGAGTTAGAGGGTATTCGATATTGAGTTGTTAAAAACCCCTCAAAGAGTACCTCTTCTGGAACTACTCCAGGTTCTTCTTTTCCATTTGGCCATAGATAGTGTGGAGAAGTTCTAGTAAGGTTAATTTTATGGGGACTTATCAGTTCTAAGATATTTAATTCTTGATCTAGTGCAAGAATAAAAAACTCATTATTTTCATCTATATTTTCCCAAGGAAAGTCTTTTTCTATAATCACTATATCTTGAGTAGGTAAAGAATCTTTAAATTCTTTTTTCATAAAAAAACCATGATCTTTAAAGTCAGGTATAGTGTCCTCTCCTTCGGGTATGTACTCATAATTAATATCAAAAAACGAGATAATGCTATCTTTTATAGTCCATTTTCCAGCAACCATATAAGTAGAATTATAACAAAATTGTTCATCATAAATCTCGAATTGAAATAAACCATTCTTGTTAAGATTTAGGGTATATTTATGATATACGCTTTTAGGATGTGGTCTAACAGTGTATGTAAACACCCCTTCTAAACTATCAGTTTGACCATAACAAAGTTGAGCTTGCCACAGAAAACATAATGTGATGATGATATATAATTTTTGAATCATAGAGATAACAAGGTTTAAGAACTTTACAATCCGTCAAAGGCGACACAATTCTACAATCATACCATCACTTCACCTCCTGATAAGCTTTAAAAATGGTATCTAAAGTTTCTTCTAAAACAATATTTTCAATTGGAATATATCGGTTTTTACCATTTTCGTCTAGTTCTTCAAAGAGTCCCTTATACTTCTTGGTCAACTCTACGATTTCGCCCGATGGCAACTCTTTTTTACGTTTTAAAATCACTTCAGGACTGGCATACAAGAAAATATTGAGTTCGGGTTTGAATACAAAATTGTATAAAAATCTAGGAATCGCTGGATTAATAGAAATATTGGAACGACGATGATCCACTATAAAATCAAAATAATACCGATCATACAAGACGGTAATGCCTTTTCGATTATATTTAAAATAGACA
>CAYLSF010000536.1:0-5456 GCA_964385675.1 uncultured Saprospiraceae bacterium | reverse complement strand
ACGGCTACTTTTTCCCTCACTCTTCATTAAAAAATCTAGGAATAGCCCGCTATTCCTAGATTTTTTACTTCGATTGAGAAAAAAATTAACTCGTTCAAAAATGTAAATTTATCTTTTCCTAGTGCCTTAGGGGATAAGATGACGAGATTATTTGATTGCTAAATTTGATTTAGCAATCAAACAATTATTATAATTTTACTCTTCTAACTTTTTTATAACTTCCATCAACTTACCCGCCTTCTTAGCATAACTATGCTTTTTGTTTTGTAAAATTAAATTCAATTGAGCTTTTGTATTAGGCAGATTATCGGTTTTTAGGAAAGCTAGGGCTAAAAACCAATCCGATTGTTGCTGAAAACTATTTTCACTACTACTTACAATTTTAAAATTATTTACCGCACTTTCAATATTACCTTCTGCTAATTGAGCATTGGCTAAATAGAATCGAGCAGGTAATAACTCATTAGGCGGACGGTCATTATTAATTTCTTGTGTGATATATTTCTCTAAAGCCTCTGCGGCTTCGTCATACGTTCCTTTATTGTACAACCCCATTCCAATTTTAAGCGTAGAAACATCACTTGAACCTCTATCTGTTATTACATCTTGATAGGCTTCAAAATTCTCGTTAAACGCCCGTTGTGTGGTCATGCCTTCTGAAGTAAATAATTGGCTACCTGCGAATAACGCTAATGCTACAGCAGCAGCAATTCCCATATATTTGATATACTGACGACGGCTTGATAATTTAACAACTTTGCCATCAGCATCATTTTTAGTATCTCTTGCTTCTTGCTTAGGAGCATTTTTATATTCATTTTCCCACTGCCCAACTTTAGTCATAAAATCATCTGCTCCATACGACTCAACGCCTTTCATCAATTGTTGATAAACCGTGACTTCATCTGCAAAAGCTTTATCTGATTTCATTCTAGTATTGAAATCGGTCATGGCTTCGCCCTCTAGACGTCCCTCTACATATTTTTCGATTAATTCAATTTCTAATTCATTTAAATTCATCACTACAACATTTGGAAAATAATTTTGAATGATGAATGACAAATTTTAAATGTCAATCAATCCGTCAAAATTATTCAATATATTTAAATTAGGCTTTTTAGACCTAAGCATTCGATTCTAAATTCTCAATTTTTAATTCTCCATTCAAAAAACTACCCCAATAAATCCTCCATAATACCTGGTTTGCTTCCTACTAACTTGCGTAACCCTTTTAAGCATTGATACTTTTTCTTTTTAGCCACCAAATCATTTTTGTAGCCTACGGCTTCCGCAATGGATTCCATAGAGTATTTTTTGAAATAATAGAGTGTCAAAACCTTTTTACAAGGATCACCTAATTCAATTAACAAACTATGTAAAGTTTGTTTTTGATGGACTTGATGATGCTTATCAATGATGGACATATCCATTTCTTTAAATTCAAAATGCTCATCCATGCTGTCCACTTTATTGAATTTATCTTTAAAGCGTTCTCGGAAAACATTTTTCCCGATGCCATAAAGGTAGGTTTCTATACTAGAGGTGAGTTCTGTGACTTTTTCATTTTTGATATTGAAATACAAAATTGTAAAAGCCTTTTGATACACCTCCGCAGCGTCATCTTCAACGCATTGATACCTTCCCATTGCCCAACGAAGAAAGCGATCTCTAAAATCTCCATAGAGTTGATTAAGTAGGCGCTCATCGCCTTGTCGAATCAATGAAAGTAGTTGACTATCAGCGTACAAAATTCGTTGTTTAACCATTTATGAACACTATTTTAGAAAAGTAACCTATATGAGATACTTTTTTTCAAATTTAAAAGAAAAGCCTGTCGAGGATAAAAAGTTGAATATAGAGATCACAGGATACAATAAATAGTATTTCTGTTTAAAAGAACCTGTAAATCTTGTCAATCCTGTCTAAAATACACAACAAGATAACTCTATTTCCCCAAAATGGAAAATTAGGAACGTTTAACCAATTATTAGTGTACTTTTAGTCAAAAATACAATATGCCATTACCATCAAATACTAAAATACTACTCATACTAGATTTGGATGAAACCCTCATTCATGCTACACCAATAGCATTATCAACATCTCCTGACTTTAAAGTATGGAAATACTATGTGTATAAACGACCTTATTTAGATGCATTCCTAGAGCAAGTTAATCAATGGTTTAAATTGGCGATTTGGTCATCTGCTTCTGACGATTATGTATTGGAAATGGTAAAAAATATCCAACCTAAAGGCATTGAATTTCAATTTATCTGGGGTAGAAATCGGTGTACTTTAGGTTTAAAACCAGATTTAGAGGATGATTTTTCTAGACATACTTATAATAACTATACGCATTATAAGAAACTTCAAAAAGTAAAACGATTGGGGTATTCATTGGATAAAACTCTAATTGTAGATGACACCCCTTTAAAGGTTTATCATAATTACGGTAATGCCATTTACCCTAAACCTTTTGAGGGCAATCCTAACGATGATGAATTATTACTCCTAGCAAAATATTTGAAAACACTAAAAGATGTTCAAAATGTAAGAACCATAGAAAAGCGGCTTTGGAGGTCTAACATCTAAACTGCGAAAGTCGATTGTCGATTAACTCATAAACTCCCAAGCCGTTCGATAAGCATCATTTTCCTCGCAATAGGTGAAGAATTTTTGATAGAATTTGGATCTACCTAATGTAGCACTATCGCCTACGATGACCAATTTCTTTTTAGCTCTAGTCATAGCGACATTCATTCGTCGTGTATCACCCAAAAATCCAATCTCTGCTTTATCATTAGAGCGAACTAATGAAATATATATCACATCTCGTTCTTGTCCTTGAAATCCATCTATGGTATTTATGGTAAGTGGAATATCTTTCAAATTTTCATCTTCGCTAATATCGCTTTTAATATGAATCACTTGCTGGCGATAAGGTGAAATAATGCCAATAGAAGGAAAATTATCTTTATCTGCGGCTTCTATCAATTGGTATAAATGTTCTCTCAAAATCTTATACTCATCCGGATTATATCGAGATTGCCATTCTTCATTAAGTATTTCTTGAAAACCACAACCTGCTGTATCAACAAATTCTAATGGTGCGTCATTTCCATTGGATTGATATAAAGTCGCTGTTTTTACCGAATCTGCTGCTTTCAATTGGTTTTGATAAAACATTTGATTGGAAAACCCCATGATGATTTCATGCATTCTATATTGTACTTTCAATAAAACATTGGGTAATCGCTCAATGGCTTTTTCCATCAAAGTAATGTTGAATCCTCCTCTTTGGGCATCCATTGATTTTACAGTAGGGGGCAACTGAAAAGGATCACCCGCAAAGATGACACGTCTTGATTTTAAAATAGGAATCCATGTAGCAGGTTCAAGAGCTTGAGCAGCTTCATCTATAAAAACGGTCTTGAATTTTAAATCTTTAATCGCTTCGCTAACTGCTCCTACTAAAGTACAAGTAATTACATTCGCCCCAGAAAGAATTTGGTCAATCAATCTTTTTTCTAATTGATTTGCCCATTGATTAAGTTCCCCTGCCTCTTTAAATAATAAACGACGTTGTTCTCGTTCTTGCCAGCCAAATTTACGTTTGTATTTATGGGCTTGTCGCCTAAAATCTGCAGCCTGTTTCTTGATTTTTTTGACATTCTTATATTCTGGATGACTCGCCAATCGACCGTCTAAAGATAATTGTAAAATAGACTCTTCTACCCTTGATATATTTCCAATACGCACCACATTTAAGCCCTGTTCTGTCAACCGTTCTGTCAATAAATCAACTGCAGTATTACTTGGAGCACAGACCAAAATCGTTGCTTCTTGTTCGCTTAATACCTTAATGGCTTGTACGATAGTTGTTGTTTTTCCTGTTCCTGGAGGGCCATGAACAATAGCAACATCTTCTGCGGCTAAGATGTCATTGACTGCTTCATTTTGGGAGCGATTTAATATTGGAATACTAATAGGATTATTGACTTTTTTAAAATAAGTATCTTCTTTTCCTATCAGAATTTCTCGAAGTTCCTTGATTCGTCCTTTCTTAGCCGCCAACACTTGCTGTAAAGCTTTGTCCATTTCCAAGTAAGTCCGCTCATCAAAAAGTACATCTATTCCTAAATTCCCTTGCCCAATCCAATCAGGTAAATCCTTAGAATTTAGGATAATTTTCATGGTATCTTTCTTCACAAAATGGACAACACCTGCTCGTTCGGGATTATTTACATGAGCCGTATTAGAAAAGAAATTAACAGGGCGCCCTGCTCTAAATTGATGCGGTTCATCTAAGTTTTTTGTTCGCTCAATGGTAATAAATGCTCTATCGCCTAGTACAAATCCCATTTTTACTATCTTCACAGGATACCAACTCACACCTTTTTCAACACGGTCAGGGAGTGGTCTATTTTTAATCTGCTCCTTATACTGCCTTAAATCCTCTTCTTTCTCTAATTTTAATAACTCCCTAAGGTGTTTCAAATGTTGTTCTATCATGCTGAATGCTAGTTTCTTATATTAATACACTACGACATGAATAAGGAAACCATCTTTCCTTCTAAAAATAAGGTTTTAACGTTTGAAAAATGGTAGATTCAGTCGCACTAATTGTTATATCAAAAAGTGAAGTATTTTGATTATAGATATGATTGTCAGAATTAATAAGTAAAGTCATTTTCTTCTACTAATGGACCTCACTCAAAAATATATAAAATACTTTAACTCAATGGTTAATGATTTCAATATTAGAAAACTAAAAACGCTACTTAATGTTGAGTGTAATTTTATATGTAAGGAAGATTTTTCAAACCATTCTTAAAGTTAAAGTTTAAATTGCACATACTTAATCTGCTTATTATTTGCCAAGTGCTTTTTCTCATAAAAGGTCTTAATCTCTAATTCAGGGCGAATAAGTGGGCTTGTATAAATATCATTGTTATTATATAGTATAATACATTTTTCTTGTTCAATCATTTCCAAGCTAAACTCATAAAGTGTTTCGTCATCAATTTTTAAATTCACTGTTCCTTCTGCCTTTAATAATTGGCGATACATTTGTAAAAACTTAGGAGCAGTCAAGCGACGATTGGGTTTACTTAAAAAAGGATCCGCAAAAGTTATCCAAATTTCATCCAATTCATTTTCATCAAAAAATAAATTCAACTGCTCAATACGAGTGCGGCAGAACACTACATTTTTCATGCCTTGCTCTATTGCCGTTTTTGCCCCTCTCCAAATTCTAGCCCCTTTAATATCAACGCCAATGTAATTTACATTTGGATTCATGGTAGCTAGCCCCAATGTATATTCGCCTTTTCCACAAGCCAACTCCAAGACTATCGGATTATCGTTTTTAAAATGCTGACTTGCCCATTTCCCTTTCAATTCAACTGTTTCTCCATTACAATCCGTCAAAGATGGTTTTTGCAGATTGTAATT
>CAYLSF010000535.1:0-5466 GCA_964385675.1 uncultured Saprospiraceae bacterium | reverse complement strand
TTTCGTTGAATAGAGTGGTCAAAAAATTGTTTGGCAAGGTGTGCCATTGCATGTTCGGTTTTGGCAATTACTAAAAGACCAGAAGTGTTTTTATCAATTCTATGAACTAATCCTGGACGATCACCTAGATTGCCTTCCATCACTGGAATAGCACCATGTTTTTTTTGTTGGAGATAATAGACTAGTCCATTTACCAAAGTTCCATGATGATTGCCAATACCAGGATGTACTACCAGACCTGGTGGTTTGTAAATGACCATTAAATCGTCATCTTCATATCGAATATCCAAAGGTATATTTTCTGGAACAATATGATTATGATTTGGTGGTTTGGGTAAAACAATGCTAATGATGTCGTGTGGCTTGATTTTATAATTTGCTTTTACGATTTTATCATTGACACGTACAGCTTTATTGAGAATAGCTTTTTGGATTTTACTGCGCGTAGCTCGCTCCACTCTATCCACTAAAAACTTATCTACTCGTATTACAGATTGTCTTTTGTCTGCTACATATCTGTAGTGTTCGTATAAACCTTCCTCTTCTAAAGTTGTATTTAACTCTTTCATACTTCACGATTTCTATCAAAACTAAGTGACAAAATTAAAGAAATTAAATAGGAATAAATGAAAATAGTTATAAAGTTATTGGTTACATCTTGTCTTGTTTTGAAATAGCCTAACTATCAAAACGACTTATAAAATCATGAATAGTTCTATGCTAAAACTAGAAAAATATGGGTTTTGTCGTCAATTTGAAAGTTCTACGACTACCTTTTCAATAAATTGAATTAAAAATTGAAATAAAACCATAATGAAAAATCTAATTGTCTACTTACTTTCATTTTCAATGATATGTTTACTAGCTACTGCTTGCTCAAAAGATGATACACCTTTGCCATCTGATGGTTCTGCACCTAAAAATATAGGTGATCATTGGGAAACTTCAACACCTCAGGATATAGAAGACAAAATATCAGAAGAGACTTTTAATAATTGAGTCTTTTATTATTTTCCAACGATTAATGATTGAGTGAATTTTTCGTTTAGGGTTTCTACAACAATATAATAAGTTCCTTTTGACATATTATTCACTGCAATTTCTAATAATGATTGACCTGCAGGTAATTGTCCTTGATGAATGAGACGAACTTTCTGACCTTTTAAGTTGAAAATAGAAATTTCTATATCCAAAGACGCTGTTAATTCCAAAGGAATAAATACTTTATCACCACTTGGATTTGGATATATTTTATTGAAAGTGAAATTACTACTAGTAGCTTTTTGTTCTACATTGGTGATAGCATCAACTCGAAATGTCCAAAAACCGTCAGGTGCAGTGATGGGTCTGACTTGCTCTTTTCCAGAAAAACTCAGTGCTTTTATATAATATTCTACTTTAGTTCCGACAGGCAGTTGTGGAATAATCCCTTGCCAATAATCATCTATTGTATTGGTCATAGGAATAGAAGTAAAACTTTGATTATTATTTGTTCTGTAGAAAATCTGTGCATTATCAATCAAATCTCTGTGTTGGATTTTTGCAATCACAGGTAATCCTTGAGTACCAATACTAGTATCGCCTAAAGGTTGGTGTACAATCAATAATGGATTTCTAGCACCAATTGCTCGTGTAATGCAGTGAAGTGCACCGCCGTAGGGAATCATTTCATCGCAATCAATCCCAACCAATTTGTAACCTGGTAAATGTTCTTGGAGTATTCTAAATGCAGTCGTATCATATTGCCAAGAGTAGACAGGTACAAGTACCGTTTTATTCACAAAAACTAAGTTGGTAAAAGTGCGATAGTGTCCATAATAATTACCTCCAAACGTATAACATGAAGCACCTATATAATCCGGATAATTACCACAAGAGTCAGGTGGCATTGGAATACGAACTATATCATAAGGCGTACCGAATGTAGAGGTAAAATTATCTTGAATGTATTGAATGTTCGCTTCTATCTGTGTACCATCTGCCACACCAAGCGGATATTCTCCAACTAATAATGTCTCTTCGTCCAATAGTTTCATATACATATCAATATGATTGATTGCATTATAAACGAGTTGCTCGGTTTTTATAAAGCGATGAATACCCATAAATTCTTGCATGATGGAGTCTATTCCATCTTCCGATCGAATGGTATTATTGAAAGTGCCATTAGGACCATTTTCATCTATAATCAGCCGAGATGAAAATGCAGTGCCTTGACCATCATTCATAAAATTACCACCTGTGTGGACTAAATCATAAGGCTGAGTAGTCGTTCCATATAATGGTACATTGATATGACCCGAAACTACCTGAGGAATACGATCATCAAGCGGTCTTTGACGATTGTATATCCAATCAACTAAGTAAAGAGAGTCAACATAATTACCATAAATTGTAGAAGCACCATAATCTCTTATCCAAACAGAATTATAAGCATCTTCCACAAATTCTACATTGACGGTATCAATATTGAATGCACTTAAGTAGGTGATGACATCATTCGAGTTATTACAAATCACAATGACTTTGCATTCTTCTTTGGCATGTTTGATGATTTGAGTTAAAATGTTAGGAAAGTCTGTTGGCCCTGTAACACCTGTCCAAGTCACTACTAAGGCTTCTATTTCTTCCCATTCGGCCATAGTACGAATATTCGGTGCAGTAGGCGGTGTGCTATAAGTCGGTGAGTAGGTTTGTGCCATAGAAATTTGCCAATTCAAACCAAGTGCAATTAGCAATAGGAGTAGATTCTTTTTCATGGCATTGATTTTTAAATGTTTTAATCTTGCAGTGTATTAACGAATTTACATTATTCTATCATACTTACTATCTGATGTTACGCAAAGGTCTAAAAACAAGATTTTTACTGAATAAGTCAAAATAAGGAATGTTGATTAAATAAATGTGCATTCTTGAATAGATTATTTTGTTCAATTTTTTTGCTTGAAAAAGCGACTTTATCGGGTATAAACGAGCTTTTTTCAAGTGAAAAAATCGGGTAAAAGGGGCAGACAAGAATGTATATTTATTTTGTCAGCATTCCTAATACAACAACCATCTGCTTTGGTTCTTTGTCCGGCTACAAAGAACCAAAGAGCCGTCAAAAAACGCCTCTGCTCATTTTTTTAACCTCTTCGCCACGTCATACTCCGCAAGCTCCGTAAGCTTTGCGTGACAAAGCGATTTTCAGCTCTGCTGAAAAACAGGTCAAAAAAATGGCGACGGCTAACTTTTGACAATAAAAAATAATTTTGGCTCAATTAACATTTTAGCGGAAGATGAAATGTTTTATGCAAAAAACACTTTCCGTTTACCGTCATCCCGATAGCTATCGGGAGTTCGCCGTCTGCCGAAAAATAGAAGTTCCGCTAAAATATTCCGTGATCCATAATTTTTGCGTAACATCAGATAATAAAATTTCGATCAACTCTCAATTGATGCTCTTTTCGGTTTTGAACCCTTTTCCTAGAAAAATAAGACTTAGTATTTCAATTAGACATCAATAATTTATTATAAACTTTTCAAATAACTGTATTGAAAAAGTAAAAATGATAAAGTGTCAAGGCAAAAAAATTTCTAAATAAGCAGAAAAATTTTTTACCTTGGTGTAATTATTTGAAAAGCGTTTTTCAATGTGTCTCAGTAATTATGTAATCATTAAACCTTCATTATATGAATAAACTTCCAATTATTCTATTCTTAGTGCTATTGGCTCATATGGTAGTCGGACAGCACACCATCACAGGAAAAGTCACTTTTGGCGAACAAAATCTACCATTACCAAGTACTACTATTATCGAAGTAAATACCAATAAAGGTGTATTTGCTGATAATAATGGTGATTTTAAAATCACAGTCTCCAATCCCAATGATACATTATCGTTTATTTACTTGGGTTTTGTAAAACAAACGATACCTATCAACGGTCGTAGTGTTATCAATGTCACTATGGAAGCTGTTTCCGCACAATTTGATGAAGTAGTCGTAGTAGGCTACGGTACGACTCAAAAAAGTAATATAACTGGTGCAATTGCTTCTGTGAGCGTTGAGGATAATGTCGCTCGACAAGCCTCTACGGTTGACCAACTGCTGCAAGGTCGCGCCCAAGGAATTCAGGTAACTCAAAACTTTGGTTTGCCAGGTGCTGGTGTCAGTGTCCGAATACGTGGACTCAATAGCTTGCGCGCAAACAATGAACCCTTATATGTCGTAGATGGTGTGATTATTTCAACGGCAGGAGAAGATGTTTTATCGGCTGGTGGTATTCCCAATTCAGGTCAAGAGATCCAAAATGGTTTGAATGGTATCAATCCGAGAGATATTCAGCGGATAGAGGTATTAAAAGATGCTGCTGCTGCGGCTATTTATGGTTCGCGTGGCGCAAACGGTGTAGTACTTATCACAACCAAACAAGGTGCTTATGGTCGACCTAGGGCTAATGCTTATATCACAAGAGGTAGTCGAAGTATTACTAAAAAATATGATGTTCTAGACGGTGTGACTTATGCTCAGTATCAAAATGAAGCAGCAATTAATAATGGAAATGATGTTCCATATGAAATAGAAGGTGGTAATGTGTTCCCTTATGTTACTCAAAACAATGAACGCATTCTGTCTTCAACTGCTGCCACTTTATACAATTGGCAGGATGAAATATTTCAAACAGGCATCAGTTATAATGCTGGTATCTCGTTATCTGGCGGTTCAGAAAAGAGTAATTATTATGTGGCGGCAGGTTATAATGACCAAGAAGGTATTGTAGCTAATTCTAGTTTTCAGAGCGGTGATTTTCGATTTAACTTTAATAGGCAATTGACAGATAGCTGGCAATTGGAGTCGCGTTTGAATGGCTTTTTTAGTAGAACAGATTTTATAGAAGGCGGTGATTTGGTTGGTGCCAATCAGAGTTTTATCCGCAGTATTTTGACTTTTAATCCATTGGTCACTAACGAAGTAGATGATTTTACGAATGATTTGGATATTTCAAACCCGTTTTCTTGGGTGAACGATTTCGCAGATGAGTCAAAAGAAAGTCGATACATTGGCTCTTTGGCACTCACTTATACTTTTCCGATAGAAGGATTGGAATATCAAATCCAAGCAGGTGGTAATACTTGGACAAAAGATAGAAGGCGTTTTTATGGTTTGACAACCTTCCAGGGTGCTAATGCTAATGGCGCATTACAGATTTCTACCTTAAATCTCAGATCGTACCAAATCAACAATTTACTCAGATATAATCGAGTATTTGATAATCGTCATCGAATCAATGCAGTTATCGGTACAACTTACGATGTCAGAAATATTGAGAATAGTATCTATGCAGTCGAAGATTTTATTACAACTGATTTGACAACTCAACAACCGTTTTTAGGACAAGTGATTTCTACACCACTAGCATTTTTGAATGCTGATGAAAGCCTATTCTCTATCTTAGGGCGTATCAATTATACTTTTAATGATAAA
>CAYLSF010000534.1:0-5482 GCA_964385675.1 uncultured Saprospiraceae bacterium | reverse complement strand
CATCGTGGACGTCGTGGTAGGCGGCGAGGCTGTGGAGGAAGCGGAGGAGGATTGGGAGGAGATAACGCTTTATCAAGCTATAAAATTAATTGGCGGAGGTACACCTAAAACATCTAAATCTGAATATTGGGGAGGTTCGATTAAATGGTTATCGGGTCGAGATATTGCAAGTAACCATAAAAGTATCATTATAAAATCAGAAAAATCAATCACTCAATTAGGCTTAAAAAATAGCTCTGCCAAACTATTACCTAAGTTTTCAACTGTTATTTCGGCAAGAGGAACAGTCGGAAAATACTGTTTATTATCAGAACCAATGGCATATAGTCAATCTAATTATGGTATTTGTCCAGCTTTTAAAGGTTGTTACTTTTTCACTTATCTTCTTGTAGCATACTTTGTTGAGGAATTACAATCAGCGGCTTATGGAAGTGTATTTGATACAATAACGACTAATACATTTAAAGGAGTGAAAGTTTCGATTCCAACAGAATATAAAATTATTGAATTTGAGAAACGTATAGAATCATATTTTTTTAAAATCAATAATAATCAATCACAAATCCAAACACTAGAAAACCTACGAGACACCCTGCTCCCCAAACTCATGAGCGGGCAAGTCCGAGTACAGCATTAATTTTTAATCCTAATGATAAGATATAACCATGAATGAAGATGTAAGAGTTTTTTTAATCCGTCGAGCCAAGAAAAGACGACCTGTTACCTATACCGAAATTAACCAACACTGTAGATTGGGTTTAAATTTTAATAAAGAATTCGATCGTCAGACCATCGGAAATATTTTAGGTACGATTTCTAGTTTTGAATTTGAAGCCAAAAGACCCTTGATTAGTTCTATTGTGATATACAAATCTGATAAAGTCGGCATTGGATTAGGTAATGGCTTTTATAATTTAGCTCAAGAGCTTGGATTTGGAGCAGTTAAAACGCTAAAACAAGAAAATTTTGCCGAATTGGAAATGAAGAGGACGTTTGACTATTGGTACCAACAGACTCAGCCGCAGCAGTATAGCGTTCCTTTTTTTACCTTAGAAGACTTAAAAAATTTTAACGATATAAGTGGTAGTCGATACCGTAGGGATGAAGCTATACCCTTACAAAATGCCGAGATTATCAAACGTATTTACAAGAAGTCTAATTTTTGGGGACAGCAGTTGGATATTGATGGTTTTGAAGTATTGGATGATAATCGTTGGCAATTAGGCGTAAGTTTTAAAAAATATACTTGGTCAAGAATTTATAGAAAGGGCGACAAGGATAAGATGGTATTCTTTACCGTCGGTATAGATGAAGGCGAAGCGGGTCATAAGTATGGTCGTTTGGTTTTTAAGCTAGACTGTCAGTGGGCAAGTCAAGATCCCAATAAACGACTAAAAGAACATCAGATTAAAAAATTTAGAAATTACCTAAAAGGAAGTGGTGCTAGATGGAAAGAAGTGGGTAGTTATAATATTGATACCTATGATTGGCAGAAACTGATTCATGAATCTAGGGCTTTTATCTATAAGTATATGAACTTATATGATGAAGTGATAGACGTAATTTGGGCAGAATCCACTCCTAATAATAAACGCAAACTTAAATTAACAGCTCCTCCCAAAGGTAAGCACAAAGAATATCCTAAAAAGGAGTATTCATTCAAAGGAGTAGAAAAAGATTACCAAGCCGAACAACAACACCGTCAGTTTATAGGGGATAAAGGCGAACAGCTCGTCATTGAATACGAAAAAAATAGAGTTAGAGAAAATGGATACCCTGATTTGGTAAACGACGTAAAAAAGGTAAAAGATGGTGAAGGGTATGATATTTATTCATTTGATAAAAATGGAAACGTCACCTATATCGAGATAAAAACCACAAAAGGAAAGGTAGATACACCATTTTATATGTCAGATAATGAAATGGAGTTTATGCGTCAAAATCCTAAGAAATATAAAATCTATCGCTTATATAACTTTGACCCTGTTTCTAATCGAGCTGATTTTTATATTATATCAGATGTAGAAAATAAAATTATCTCCAGACCTACGCAGTTTGAAGTTCAAATAAAGCAACAATAATCCAATAAAACGCAGCCACTTCTCATGAAAAAACTAACAGAAAACCACATCGAGGAACTAGCGATAGAAGACCTAGAAAATATAGGCTACCAATACCTCTACGGGCCCGACATCGCCCCCGACGACAACCATGCCGAACGGCAGACCTATGATCAAGTCGTCCTCACCGAGCGACTGCAAGCCGCAATCACACGACTCAATCCGACCATTCCCTATACCGCACAAGCCGATGCGTTAAACCAAGTGCTACGGGTCAATTCGCCAGACTTAGACGCTTCCAATGAAGCCTTTCACCGCCTACTCACCGAAGGCGTAACCGTAGAATATCAGCACGAAGGCAATGCCAAAGGGGATTTGGTATGGCTGATAGACTTTAACCAACCCGATAACAATGATTTCCATGTGGTCAATCAAATGACCATTATAGAAAACCAAAAAGAAAAGCGACCCGATGTTATCCTATTTGTCAATGGACTACCGCTCGTCGTTATCGAGTTAAAAAATGCCGTCAATGAAAAAGCGACCGTTCGCACGGCATTTAAGCAACTTCAAACCTATAAGCAAACCATTCCCTCACTATTTGTCTATAATGCACTATTGGTCCTATCCGATGGCAACGAAGCCCGTGCAGGGTCGCTCTCCGCAGGATTTAGTCGGTTTATGCGTTGGAAATCCATAGACGGCAAGCAAGATGCCTCGCACTTGATACCCGACCTCGAAACCCTCATCAAAGGTATGCTCAATCGGCAGACCTTACTCGACTTGATTCGACACTTTATTGTATTTGAAAAATCCAAAAGCGAAGACCCCAAAACGGGGATTACCACCATACGCACCATCAAAAAACTAGCCGCTTACCACCAATACTTTGCCGTCAATAAAGCCGTAGAAAGCACCCTACTCGCTGCTGCCGACAATGGCAACCGCAAAGGCGGAGTCGTGTGGCATACGCAAGGTTCGGGCAAGTCACTCTCCATGGTGTTTTATTCGGGTAAGATTGTGCTGCAATTAAATAATCCGACCATACTCGTCATCACCGACCGCAATGATTTGGACGATCAGCTTTTTGATACCTTCGCTTCCTCCAAACAGCTTTTGCGACAAACACCGGTACAAGCCAAAGACCGCAAACACCTCAAAACCCTACTCAAAGTAGCCAGCGGTGGCGTGGTTTTTACAACCATACAAAAGTTTCATCCCGAAGAAGGCAATGTCTATGAAACCCTATCCGAGCGACAAAATATCGTAGTGGTAGCCGATGAAGCCCACCGCACACAATACGGCTTCAAGGCCAAAACCATCAACGATAAAGACGAGCAAGGCAATATCATTGGTCAAAAAGTGGTCTATGGATTTGCCAAATATATGCGAGATGCCCTGCCGAATGCCACCTATTTAGGCTTTACAGGCACACCGATTGAAAGTACAGATGTCAATACAGCAGCCGTATTTGGGGGCTATGTGGATATTTATGACATTTCACAAGCCGTAGAAGACGGGGCAACCGTGCGGATATTTTACGAAAGCCGCCTGGCAAAAGTCGCCCTAAGCGAAGAAGGCAAACGACTGATAGAAGAACTCGATAAAGAACTCGCTGGCTACGATATGACCGAAACCCAAAAGGCAAAGGTCAAATACGCCAAACTAGAGGGCTTAATTGGTGCCGATAATCGCATAAAAAATATAGCTAAAGATTTGGTTTATCACTTTCAAGAACGCCAAAAGGTATTTGACGGCAAGGGCATGATAGTCGCAATGTCTCGCAAAATAGCCGTCAAGCTTTATGCTGAAATTATCGCCCTACAACCCGAATGGCATCACGACGACCTCGACAAAGGCACCATAAAAGTCGTAATGACGGCCTCCTCTGCCGACGGGCCCGAAATGGAGCGACACCACACCTCCAAAGACCACCGTCGTCAGCTTGCGGAGCGTATGAAAAATCCCAAAGACCCGCTCCAACTCGTCATTGTGCGAGATATGTGGCTCACGGGTTTTGATGCGCCGTCTATGCATACCCTCTACATTGACAAACCCATGAAGGGGCACAATCTGATGCAAGCTATCGCCCGAGTCAATCGAGTGTATAAAGATAAACCTGGTGGTTTGGTAGTGGACTATCTTGGCATTGCTGCCGACCTCAAAAAGGCCTTAGCCTTCTACTCTGATAGTGGCGGTAAAGGTGATCCCGCTATTGTACAAGAACAAGCCGTACTCCTGATGGAAGAAAAGCTAGAGATTGTGGCACGCCTCTTTCTAGAGCAACCTGCCACACCATATTCTGACGACTATATCACCCTAGCAGAAGAGCCTACCATTTCCTACATCAATGCGGATAAGGAGCTACTCTATGAAGAATATTTCACGGCAGATACTCGCACCAAACTCAAAATTATACTCGCCGCTCAAGAGCATATCTTGAGCTTAGACGACGGTAAAAAGCGATTTATCAATGAAGTAACGGCCCTCTCCAAAGCCTTCGCTATTGCGATTCCACACGATAAGGCAATGGATGCCAAAGACGAAATTGGCTTTTTTCAAGCGGTCAAATCTCGCTTACAAAAATTTGATACCACCGGCACCACCAAAACCGACGAAGAACTAGAAACGGCTATCAAACAAGTGATAGACCAAGCTCTAGTCTCCGAGCAGGTCATAGATGTCTATGATGCAGCAGGTATCAAAAAGCCCGATATTTCTATCCTATCCGAGGAGTTTCTACTCGAAATCAAAGGGATGCAGCACAAAAATCTCGCCCTAGAAGCCCTCAAAAAACTCCTCAACGACGAAATCAAAACCCGAGCAAAAACCAATATGGTGCAGTCCAAAACCTTAATGGAAATGCTCGAAAAGGCGATTAAAAAATACCAAAACAAAATCCTAACCGCCGCCGAAGTCATCGAAGAGCTTATCAAACTCGCCAACAAAATCAAGGCACAAGATGAAGCCGACCAAAACACAGGACTTACCACCGAAGAACTAGCCTTCTACTACGCCGTAGCTGCCAATCCATCTGCCAAAGCGATACTTGGTGATGACATCCTTCGAGACCTCGCCACCTACCTCGTGCAAGTCGTCCGAAAAAATGCCACCATCGACTGGACCATCAAAGAAAGCGTCAGGGCTAAACTCAAAGTTATGGTCAAACGAGCATTACGGAGGTTTGGCTATCCTCCTGATGCCCAGAAGCTGGCAGTAGAGACGGTGCTGCAGCAGGCGGAGTTGATGGCTAGGAATGATTATGGGTAGGGGGTGGAATTTTGAAATGCTGATTTCTAACTTCTTTAAACTTTACGAATACTGATAGAAGATAACATAAAACTTCATTTTTTAATATAAATTCAAATAAAGATGTATTACAAACCACTTTTATTGTTAGTGATTATTAGTTTTTTAAATAG
>CAYLSF010000533.1:0-5497 GCA_964385675.1 uncultured Saprospiraceae bacterium | reverse complement strand
GTATTAAGATAAATTCTGCTGATTTCCAAAGAGGAGCATTTACGGAAGAAGAGTCGATGGAAGTAATTCAAATGTTGGATGAAGCGGGAATGGATTTGATAGAAGTCTCAGGTGGAACGTATGAACGTGCAGCCATGGTCGGTACACAACAGCGAGAAAGTACCAAAAAGCGAGAAGCTTATTTTATAGACTTTATCGTAAAAGTTCGGGAGAAGATTAAGTCTCCATTGATGTTGACTGGAGGATTCAGAACTTCAACGACGATGGCGGCAGCTATTGAAAATGGTGAATTGGATTTCGTAGGATTAGGCAGACCATTCTGTGTATTCCCGGATGTTGCAAAGGATTTATTAAGTGGTAAAATAACAGATTGTACTGTTCCTGATTTATTAACAGGTGTTCCAAAAATTGATATGTCAGGTATGCTTCAAACGCCTTGGCATCAATTTCAATTGATGAGAATGGGGAAAGGCTTAGAACCAGACTTAAATATGGATGTTTGGATGGTCTATGAAAAAATTACGGGTCGTAAAAGACCTGTGTAGCGACCTTCGACTGACGACTTTCGACATTCGACAATCGGAAAATATATAAGATTCGATTGTCGAATGTCGTCAGTCGATTGTCGTCATTATCCTGCTACTAAATGTCCTCCATCTGCTACATAAACCCCTCCTGTACAATAACTTGAAGCCTCAGAAGCTAAAAATACCGCTAACCCTGCCATTTCATCGGGTTGTGCAATACGCCCTGCAGGAAGCATTCTTTCCACTTGTTTTAAAATAGAATCATTCGTCCAGAGAGCTGTACTGAATTTAGTTTTGATTAAACCAGGACAAATTACATTACTCCGAATTTTTGTTTTCCCCCATTCTCTAGCTTGACATTTTGTGAGCATAATCAAGGCGGATTTACTGATATTATAAACCCCTAATCCCGTAGAAGGTAATAACCCACCAACTGAAGAAATATTAATCACAGAACCCCCTCCACGCTTTTTCATAATAGGAAAACATAGATTGGCTAACAGCATACAAGCTCTAACATTGATATTCATTACTCGGTCAAATACCTCTCCCGATGCTTGCATCAAAGGTCCAAAAGTAGGATTGGTTGCTGCATTGTTGATTAAAATATCCACACCACCATAATAAGCCACCGTTTGGTCAACTAGGTTTTTTAATTGGGCTTCATCCCCTACATGACAAGCAATACCGATAGCCTCTAGTCCATCTGCTGTAAATTGAGCAGCGACTGCATCAACAGCCTCTTGCTTTCGGCTACTTACTACAACCTTAGCCCCAAATTCTGCTAGACCTCTAGCAATACTTTCTCCAATACCCTTCGATGCTCCTGTTACAATGGCAACCTTCCCTTCTAAATTAAATTGTTGTTTTACTCTAGTCATTGGTTTTAGTTTTGGTTTATGAAAATACAATAGCCACTAACATACAAATTGATTGCATATCAGTGGCTATTATATTAATAATTTTAAGTATTTAGTTATCTAAGGTCTTTTTAATTTGCTGGACATACTCGACAGAAACATCTAAAGTTGCAGCAATTGCTTCAATAGATAAAGCATTTAAACTAAGCAAGCGAACAATAGTTAATCTCGTTTTTTCCTCTAGCTTTCGTTGAGTCTCTAATTTGGCTTTCTTGTCAGCTTCGAGTTGAGCTTGTTTAGCCTTCTTATTGGCTTCCATTTGGGCTTTCTTAGCTTTTTTGTCTGCTTCAATTTGAGCTTGTTTAGCTTTCTTGTCAGCTTCCACTTGGGCCTTTTTCGCTTTTTTATTCGCTTCTATTTGAGCTTTTTCAGCTTCCTTTGCTTTTTTATCTGCTTCTAACCTTGTCTTCTCCAGCTTCTCTTTCCATTCTGCTTTGAGTTGCTTCATAAGTCTTTCGTGTCTTCGGTTAGCTCGTTCCTCACCTTCTCTTACTGCTTTTTCGTAAGCAGAAAGTCCCTTTTCTTGTAAATCCGAAGGTAACTCCACAATCAAATCTTTCATATCTTTAATTTTTGTAACTACAGCTATGTAAAGAAATAATGCTGTAAAATGATTATTTCCAATCGTTCCTTTGAAAAACTGTTCTCTAAAAATAAATAAATTCTTAAAATTATTCAAGACATAGTTGAGTTGTCTGCCATATTTTAACGCCAAAAAAGTATTAGTTAAAAAATTAGCACCTACTGATTTTATGGTCTCATCATCAGTTTGACTAATATTGGTTAAGTGAATTTGAAAATTAGGAAAATACGGTGTTAGAAAATCAGGGATTGTTTCAAACATTTCAGATAATTGCCGATGTTTCCAATCTTGCTCTCCATGATAAATGACAATAGGGATGACGAAAGTTAAAGGTTGCTGTTGCTTTTGATTCACCTGCCATATTGATAGCATATATTCCAAGACTTGCAGCAGCGGATATTGAGGAACATAACTCTTATGTTCAAAGAGTAAGGCTATTTTTAATTTTGTACTCGAAGTGTTTTCAGAAGCAATAGTAAAACATTCATACACAATATCAGAAAAGGTCTCCTCCAAAGCCTCATTGATATATGATTGATTATCAAGCGTAAAAGATTCATAATCTAATTGAGTATGAATAGTTTTGGGCATAAAATTTTTAACGTAAGCAATAGCAACAGAACGATGCTGAAAACTTTCTTGGAAAAACTTATCATGTGGATTCTTAACGTTCATTGGAAGGTTATTTTTATTTAAAAATACAAAAGAATTAAGAAAATAATAGCCACTAATGCACAAATTGTATTTTTTAAAAAGCCAATAGAAAAGTACGATAGTCACCAGGTGAGTATGTTAAGACTTGTTAAATCTAAGCGTAAAACCCTATTTTCTCAACTCATAACTCACCTGATGACTCTTTATATTACATCTTACTAGGCAAAATCATCCCCCGAACTTCCCCAAATCCAACGCGTCTCCCATCTTTTTCGCTGTAAGCCCTCATAATGACCGTGTCGCCGTCTTCTATAAATTTACGAGTAGAACCATCCTTTAACGTTACTGATTTTTTACCCCCTTGCGAAATCTCTATCATTGAGCCATACGAATTTTCGTCTTTACCGCTTATCGTACCCGAAGCCATCATATCCCCTATATTCACATCGCAACCATTGACCGTGTGATGTGCCAATTGTTGAGCCATATCCCAATACATATATTTATAATTGGAATTGGAAACAACCGTAGCCTCACTATCTTCTGGTTGTATTAAGACTTGTAAATTAACATCATAATTACTCTTACCATCAGATTCGAGGTAGGGGAGTATTGGCTTGATACGAGGAGGAGGAGGAACTCGATACGGTTCAAGGGCTTCCATCGTAACGACCCATGGAGAAATGGAAGAACCAAAATTCTTACCTAAAAACGGGCCCAAAGGCACATATTCCCATTTCTGAATATCTCTAGCCGACCAATCATTAAAAATGACCATTCCAAAAATATGGTCAAGTGCATTTTGGGTACTAATCGGTTGTCCAAGTTCGCTCGACTTTCCAATAATAAATGCCATTTCCAATTCAAAATCTAATCTAGCAGAAGGCTGATAAACAGACATATCCGCTCCTTTCGGCATCACTTGACCTTTTGGACGATGTAGAGGCGTACCGCTGACCACAATAGAAGAAGCACGACCATGATAACCCACAGGCAGATGCAGCCAATTGGGTAATAAGGCATTATCAGGGTCTCTAAACATTTTACCCAAATTAGTCGCATGCTCAATGCTAGAGTAAAAGTCTGTATAATCGCCAACCTTGACAGGCATGTGCATGGTGGCTTCCGATTGAGGAATTAGCGTTCCCTTTAATGGGGAATTAGCATCACATAAACTCGCCTGTAATTGCAAGCGAACAGCATTAGTTATAGCCTTACCCTGTGCAATAAAATCATTTAAATACTTTTGTGTTAAGGTCATCTTATCTAAATCAAGACCATCAAAAACACCTACATCCGCAGCTTTTGATATATCCACAATTTCGCTACCAATTGCCACGCCAATACGAGGACTTAACGTAGCCGTAGAAAAAATACCAAAAGGAAGATTGTATATTGAAAAGTCAGCGTCAGCCGTTACGCTAACCCATGTTGTTAAATTTGTCATTTTTATTAGTTTTCCATTCTCTGTTCTCCGTTGTCTGTTATCGGTAAAACGGACAACAGGTAACAGGCAACGGATCAATGATGCAACCAAGATTTATAATATTTACCGTCGTCTAGTTTTAAAGCGTCCTCTGTTAATTGTAAAGGGCGGAAGGTGTCAATCATGACGGCTAATTCACCTGTTTCTTTTTTGCCAATACTTCGCTCATACGCTCCAGGATGAGGCCCGTGAGGAATTCCGCCAGGATGAAGGGTCATATAACCTTTATCAATATCATTTCGACTCATAAAATCACCATCTACATAGTAAAGCATTTCATCCGAATCAATATTGGAGTGATTATATGGAGCAGGAATGGCCTGGGGATGATAGTCATACATTCGAGGGCAGAAGGAACAAATAACAAAAGCTTTAGTCTCAAAAGTTTGATGTACAGGTGGTGGTTGATGAACTCGACCTGTAATCGGCTCAAAATTATGAATGGAAAATCCATAAGCATAATTGTAACCATCCCAACCGACCACATCAAATGGATGCGTCGCATAGACTAAAGAATGTAAACAACCTTGTTTTTTGATTTTGATAATAAATTCCCCTTCCTCGTCGTGCGTTTCCAATTCTGAAGGTAAAATATAATCTCTTTCACAAAAAGGCGAATGTTCTAAAAGCTGACCAAACCAATTTCGATACCGCTTTGGCGTATAAATAGGATGAAAAGACTCCGCAAATAAGATGCGATTATCTTCCGTATCAAAGTCAATTTGATAAATTGTACCCCTAGGAATAATCAAATAATCACCATATTCAAATTTGATATTGCCCATAATGGTGCGTAACGTACCCGTTCCCTTATGGATAAATAACATTTCATCCGCATCTGCATTTTTATAAAAATAAGAACGCAACGATTTGCGAGGAGCAGCTACGCCAATGTGTATATCCGAATTAACCATTAAAGGTGTGCGAGCCTCCAAGAAATCGTCTTGAGGGGCAACATCAAAGGAAATTAACTTTCGTGCTGTTAGGTTTTTAGTCACAGTGATTTTAGGACTCACATCCTTTGCCTCCAAAATATCTCGCACCATTGTTGGGCGATGTATATGGTATGAAATGGAAGCCATTCCATCGAAACCTATCGTCCCAAAGACTTGCTCATTGTAGAGCTTTCCATTGGGCTGCCGATAAATAGTGTGCCGTTTTTTAGGGATTTTCCCTAATTTGTGATAGATTGGCATAGCTTAATTTTTAGTGAACAAATGTTAATTCAAATATAACAATTATTTTTAAAATCGACAATCAAACCTTATTTTGAAAAAATTAACCACAAAGACACAAAAGGTCACAAAGAAGATTCACAAAGAGATGT
>CAYLSF010000532.1:0-5500 GCA_964385675.1 uncultured Saprospiraceae bacterium | reverse complement strand
CGCACTTCAAATGACATTTTATCCGCTTTATTTTAAAGGAATCGGTCGGATAGGCTGGCAAGGTATTATTCCTGCAAGGGCAAGTCAAATGGCAGCATTGGCGGTTGATCTGATTTTAGAACGATTAATAGATATGCCCAATCAGTTTAAACGGATTAAGGCGAAAGAAATTACTGAACTGCATAAAAAGCAAATAGAGGTAATTGTAAGAGAGAGTATGAATCAAACCTTAAAAGAACAAGCGCCTCTAATATGGAAAATAATCCCTTTAAAAATTAAAGAATGGCTGATTTCAGAAACACTTAAAGAAATTCCTACGGCAATTAATCTAACGATTCAAGATATACAAAATCATATTGAGGAATTATTGGACATCAAAGCTATGGTAATAACTCAATTGGAAGCAGATAAAAATCTATTGAACCAAATTTTCATGACTTGCGGATATCAAGAATTTCAATTTATTAAACGGTCAGGGTTCTATTTTGGTTTTTTGTTGGGCAGTATTCAGATGTTATCATGGTATCATTTTAATCATTATGAGTATGCTTGGTTGATTTTACCTATTGGTGGATTATTGATTGGATTTCTAACCAATTGGTTGGCTTTAAAACTTATCTTTCATCCTATACAACCTATTCAAATTGGAAATTGGACAATTCAAGGTTTATTTTTAAAACGTCAAAAAGAAGTTGCCATACTTTATGCTTCATTAGTGGCTAAACATATATTAACACCAACCAAAATGGTAGATACGATGATATATGGCAACAGGGCAAATCAATTACACATCATCATTCAAGAAAATGTAGAACATACAATTTCAAGGATTGTAGGAATTTGGGGAACGTTATTTCAAATCTTAGGTGGTTATTTTAGATATCATCAATTTAGTGAGCAAATAGGAAATATGATTTACAAGAAAACTCCTATTATCCTCCAAAATTCGGAAACTTATATTGAAAAAGCAATAGATATAGAAAATACGATTCAATCCAAAATGTCTAATTTAACTCCTGAAGCATTTATCTCATTTCTACGTCCTATATTTAAAGCAGATGAATGGAAGTTGATTTTAGTTGGAACTATCTTAGGAGGTGTAGCAGGTGTTTTACAACTCTTTTTTTTATATTAAATTTTAGTTATTGGTTGCTCGGTTAATTGGTTATCGATCAGTTATTTATGTTGCCTATCTTTTCTTTTACAAAAGGTCTGTTAGGAAATACAGTAGATTACAATCTGCTGTATGTTTAAAAATTTTCATTCTCTATGAAATTGATGTTTTACTCTATTTTTCTCTCTTAATTAGACTAAAAATTACCATTGGATTTGTCACCTTTTGCAATCCCGAAAATAAGATTATAAATGATTGACCAATAACCAATCCCGAAAGCTTTCGGGATTGGTGACTAATAACTGAGAAGTAAAAGTATCAAGAACCCAGCAACAACACATCAGTCACGGTCTTTAGCATAATAAATAAAGGTAATCTACTCTCCTTAGCAATCATTGGTACTTCATCTTCTACATCATCCAATAAGTCGGTAATTAATCCGAGCAATTCATCTTGAGGATAGCCATCAAAAAAGGACGACAAGTGAGCCTCAAAAGTTTGGCCTTTTCCAAAAGAAGGCAAAGCTTCCGCCTTTTGCCAATTCGTTGCCTGTATAGCATCTAATTGTTTCATACCGACTCTTTGGGGAAGCCGTAGCTCTTGTTTAACCGTCTGCCATAATACAAAAGTGATATAAATTAATAGTTCTTTTTCATCTTGTGAGAAAAGAGCAGTTTCATCTTTTGATAAAATGTAATTAAAAATAGCAGGCTGTCGTTTATAAATTTCATCAAGAAGGGCTTGAGAACTGGTTTCGTTATAATTATTAACCTGTTCGGCTATTATATCAACGGTTTCCGCTTGGATGATATGCATTGATTTACTATTTATTTCAAGAATCGAATAACGATGGTCAAAAGTCGATTCAGTTACAGAAAAGTCAAAATTAAGAGAATACTTTAAATCGAGAGAGCCAAATTGAAAGTTTATACGTTATGTTTAAAAGCGATTGGAAAAATCTCACCCTCAACACTTTCTATAATTTTTATAATTTTAAGGCATTGATGATATAATTATCTACTTACATAATTAATATTGAAATAACAGTACGTGACTTTAACCGTCCTTAGTTAGATATTATACATCTAACAATGGATAAATTATTGTCATATTAAACAAAAAACTATGAAGAGGAATCAAATTTGGAAAATCAGTCTGAGCATTGTATTTGCCCTACTAACACTAAATATATCCGCACAAAAACCATCAAATGTTGATGTTGAATGGGGACAAGAATTAAAACGTCCAGCTTACACAACCGTTAAAAAAATAGTAGGTACAGATAATAATGGAATGTATGTTTGGCGAGAAAAGACGCGAAATCGCCATTATATAGAGCATTATGATAATGATATGAATCTCAAAAAATCCAATGAGATGGATATTGAGATGGGGTGGGTAGATAAAACCATAGAAGATGTTATTGCTTTTAACGATAAGTTAATTTTACTAACTTCTTTTTACAGTAGAAAAGATGATGTAAATCGGTTATTTGCTCAAAACATTGATAAAAAGACAATGACTTTGTCGAAAGAAGCCCCTGTTATTGCTCGTATTCCTGCCCGAAAAAGTTACAACTCAGGCCTTTTTGATCATGCTATTTCGCAGGATAGCACGCATCTATTGATTTATAATGAAATGCCTTATGACAGAGGTGGTCCCCAAAAAATGGCGTTTAGGGTATTTGATAGTCAATTTAATCGAGTTTGGAAAAAAGATGTAACACTCCCCTACCCTGATAGATTATTTAATGTAACAAAATATAGAGTAGATGATAGAGGGAATGTATATGTTATGGGAAAACTTTATAAAGATAAAGTCAGAGAACGCAGAAAGGGGAGACCAAACTATCAATACTTGATTATAGCTTATACTGAAAATGGAGAAAGGGTAAAGGAATATAAAATCAATTTAGAAAAAGAATTTATATCTGAACTGACTTTTAGAGTCGCAAAAAATGGGGATTTAATTTGTGCAGGATTTTATTCGGAGCGTAGAAGCTATGGTTTGAAAGGAGCATTTTATTTTAGAGTAAATGCTATAACAGAACAGCTATATAATATTGGTACAGAACCGTTTAGTCAAGAGTTTTTAGCTCAATTTATGTCAGAGCGTAGAGCCGCTAGAGGTAGAGAGTTATACAATTATGATTTGGATCGATTAATTATGCGAAGTGATGGCGGTGCTTTATTGATAGCAGAGCAGTATTATGTTCGAGTGATTCGTAATCAAGATATTTATGGCAATTGGACGGAAAATTATACCTATTACTATAATGATATTATTGCGGTAAATATTAACCCTACTGGTAAAATTGCTTGGACAACTAAAATTCCTAAGCGACAAATAGATGGTACAGGATTAATTTCTTCTTATGCCATGACGATAGCTAGAGATAAAATTTACTTTATCTTTAATGATAATCCGAAGAACTTGACGATTAAAGATGAACGTCGTATTAAGAATTTTAGAGGACGCAAATCTATTGTAACATTAGTGGCTTTGAAGCCAAGTGGTGAGTATGACAAATATCCATTATTCGCAAATCGAGACGTAGATATTGTCACTCGACCTAAAATTTGCCGTCAAGTCAGTAAAAATGAGTTGATTGTTTATGGAGAATACCGAAAGCGTTATAAATTTGGAAGAGTAACTTTTAAATAAGAGGTATAAGGTGCAAGGTATAGGGTATAAGATTAATTCCTTAAACCTTGTACCTTGCACCTTAGACCTATATATTATGAAAAAATGGCTAAAACGCTTAGGGATTATTTTACTGATTTTAATATTAGGAATTACGGCTTTTTTGTTTTGGCAATTTCGAGATAGACACCCCGATTATTGGGTTGATATAAATATTCAACCGAGTGAACCTGCCCCTTTAAAAATAGGATTTGCTGCCTATAAAATCACCCCCGAAGTCCCTGATACTTGGACAGATAATGATGGAAATTTTAGATATGAACCTGAAAATGGAGATACCTATACCGATGGTAATGGAAATGGTCAGTTTGATCCTGTTTGGATAGCTGGATTTCACAATAAAAAACCGGCCATAGCGGCTCATGATGATTTATGGGCAAGGACATTTGTGATTGATGATAGTAAAATTCGAATGGCAGTAGTCGCATTAGATGTGATAGGTTTGGGGAGTGATGAAATCATTACGATAAGAAAATCTTTGAGTGCCGAATTGGATTTAGATTATGTTATCATTTCAAGTTCTCATACACATGACGGCCCCGATGTGATAGGAATGTGGGGAGATAGTTATTATAAGAGTGGTGTGGATAAGTCTTATATTCAATGGCTTCAAGCCCAAGTCAAACGCTCTATTGAAACGGCTGCAAATAAGCTCAGACCTGCAATATTACAATTTGCTCAAGACCTTGATGGTGCAAAAAATATGGTAGAAGATACCCGTCCCCCAATTATCTTTGATCCTACCTTGCGTTTGATTCAAGCTATAGACGCAGAAGTAGATACAACTTTAGGAACAGTACTACAATGGTCAAATCATCCAGAAACAATATGGGCAGATAACCTTTATTTAAGCTCTGATTTTGTGCATTATTTTAGAGAAGGCGTGGAAAAGGGAGTATATAACGGAGATTCATTAGCCATTAAAGGAGTTGGAGGCATTGCTGTTTTCTTAAATGGAAGCATTGGTGGTTTGATGACAACTTCACCAGATTTAGGCATAAAAGCACCATTTAAAGATACCATCTATCAGAAACCTTCTTTTGATAAAGTAGAAGCTCAAGGTACAAAATTAGCTATGTTAGCCCTAAAGGCTTTTAATGAATCATCAGATACGTTACAAAAAGGAAGTATTGGATTAAGAGCTATCTCTATAGAATTACCAATGCAGAATCCGCTATATCGTTTAGGTGGGATTTTAGGCGTATTGGATAAAGGATATTCAAGTTGGATGAAAATACGGTCTGAAGTATGTGCTTGGACTTTAGGTCCTGCTATATTCTTACATCAGCCTGGAGAGTTGTATCCCGAGATTTTGATAGGAGGTGTAGAAACACCAGAAGGACAAGATTTTGATATTGACATCGTAGAAGACCCGCCATTAAATAGTTTTATGACGCATCAATATCAATTTCATGTGGGGTTATCTAATGATATGATTGGCTATATTATCCCCAAAAGTCAATGGGATGAAAAAGAGCCTTATACTTATAATGTAAAAGATGGTCATTATGGAGAAATCAACTCCATCGGTGCAGAAGCTGCTCCGATTTTATATGATGCGATGAAGCAAGTTCTTCAAGAATTGGACAATTGAATTTAGTAACTGTTGAGTAGAACAAAGAATAGTTATTGAATTTGAATAAAAATTTTCAAAATTGAATGAAAAGCGTGGTAAATAAATAA
>CAYLSF010000531.1:0-5504 GCA_964385675.1 uncultured Saprospiraceae bacterium | reverse complement strand
TACAGATGTAAGAGGAATGGGCGTTTATAGTGCAGCTCAAGATATAACAGGTCGTGGTATTCGTAGTGCACCTTACACAACTGATATGAGTATAGATCCTAAAACATTAAAATCTACTATAATTGAAAGTGTACCACACGGTGTAGGTTCTGTATTTGCTTCTATGATTTGGGATATGTATTGGGGGTTAGTAGCGGTACATGGATATGACAATGATATTTATAATGGTACTGGTGGAAATAATATTGCCATGCAATTGGTGATAGATGGATTAAAAATGCAAGCCTGTAATCCTAGTTTTACGGATGTTCGTGATGCTATTTTAGCTGCCGATATGATGACTTATAATGGTGCGAATCAATGTATTATTTGGGAAGCTTTTGCCAATAGAGGATTAGGGGCAAATGCTAGTGCTGGTGATCCTAATAATCAATTTGATTTTGTGGAAGATTTTAGTTTGCCATTAAGTTGCACGAATGAACTTTTTGTTAAGAAAACAGCACCTAGTGAAATTACAGGTGGAGAAGACATTACTTATACGATTGAAATTACCAACTTAACAAGTGATACGTTAAACAATGTAACTATCAATGATACCTTAGTCTCTAACCTAACGTATGTAACAGGCTCTTCTTCTTGTACAGTAAATTCTTCTAGTAATGGCGTAGTTTCATTAAATGTAGGCACAATGCTACCAAATGATGTTGTCACTTGTACATTTGATGCTACTGTAGCTACTGCACCATTCTCTAATGTTATTTTCGTAGATTCTGTAGAAGACGCCACAACCTCTGCGAATGATTGGCTACCAACGGTTGATCAAGGAGGAACACTTTGGGTTAGGGACCAGTTAAATCCAAGAAGTGGCTCATGGTCATGGTACGCTTCAACACCTGCTATACAAAGTGATTTTGCGTTAACCACCGCTCCTCAATATACTATTACAGGTACAAAACCTGCTTTACGCTTTTTCCATGACTTTGACATTACAGAAGGTATTGAAGCAGGGGTAGTGGAAGCTTCTACTGATTTTACAACTTGGGCAGATATTGGTCAATATGCTATTAAAGGAGGATATGCTGGACCAGTATTGACAACTGATTTGACATTAGCTCCTGGACGTTCTGGATTTTATGGAAAGAGTAACGGTTATCAAGAAACCATAATCGACTTATCCTCTTTCATTGGACAAACGTTATACTTCCGTTTTAGAGTGGCTACTGACGATGCTCCTACAGGTAATATTGGTTGGTATATTGATGATATTAGTATCATAGATTTAGCACTTACACCAAATTCAGCTACGGCGACTTCTGGTACATGGACGGCTTCTGGAGAGGTTGAAGGTGGCGGAACAATTGTTTTTGCTGGAACGGTATCGACTAATGAACAACGTCCAACTATTCCAGCTTCTATCTTCCCAAATCCTACTTCTAAAAATGTACAGATTCAAATGGGAGAAGCACATAATGGACAAGTTAATATTAGTATTTTTAGTGTAGATGGTCGTCGTATGATGAGTCGCACATTAGAAAATATCAATGGGTCAACACCATTTAATATTAATGTAGAAAATTTTGCAGAAGGGGTTTACTTTATTGAATTAATCACTAATCAAGGTGCTGTGAGTAAAAAACTAGTTATACAAAGAAATTAATTTTTGCATTTAGATAATTCTATTCTACTGGAGCGAATTGCAGTATGCAGTTCGCTCTTATTTTTTAACAGACTCTTGATCATTATTGGTCATTATTGAAAGTTTCAATGCCATTATTGAAATTTTGAAATGTTCTAAATAAAAAAACTACTCAGTTAGAAAGTTAATTCTTAAACACTTGTCAGACAAATGACTTACATTTGTATATCCATTTTAAAAAACTGAT
This sequence comes from uncultured Saprospiraceae bacterium, assembly GCA_964385675.1. Taxonomy (GTDB): domain Bacteria; phylum Bacteroidota; class Bacteroidia; order Chitinophagales; family Saprospiraceae; genus CAYLSF01. The sequence goes on along the minus strand of CAYLSF010000531.1, from coordinate 3,621 downwards.
TTTAACTATGAAAAAGATACATATAATTGCTATTCTAGCTATTGTTATTGGTGTTGGCACATTAATAATGGCATCAGGTGATATGAGTACCTACTCTAACTTTGCTGAAGCTGAAAAATACCCTGGACAACAAGTGAAAATCGTAGGAACGCTTTCTAAGGAAAAGCCTATGGATTATAATCCTGAGACCAACCCTAATTATTTTTCTTTTTACATGAAAGATGATCAAGGTGTTGAGCGTAAGGTTATTTTAAACAAAGCTAAACCAACCGATTTTGAAAGAAGCGAGCAAATTGTATTAACTGGAAAAGTAAGAGATGAGCAGTTTGTAGCATCTGATATGTTATTGAAGTGTCCTTCAAAATATAAGGATCAAGAAATACAAATGCGTAAGAAACAATCATAATCTATTTGATAAGCGACTTTCGACTCCCGATAGCTATCGGAATGATTTCCGAGTCGAATAAATTCGGCTATACATAAAAGCCGATTGTCGAAAGTCGATTCTCAATGGTCAAATATTAAATGGAACAGATTCAATATATAGGCGAAAGTCTATTACCCGGTCAGATAGGGCACTTTGCAATAGTTTTAGGTTTTGTGGCGAGTTTATTAGCAAGTGTCGGATATTTTATAGCCACCCAAAAACGTAATGATTTAGCCGAACATACCATTTGGACAAATATTGGGCGTGCTGCTTTTAGTGTGCATGGTCTAGCCGTATTTGCAATCATTGGCACTATATTTTATATTATGATAGAGCGGAAGTTTGAATACTATTACGCCTATCAGCACGTGTCCGATGATTTACCAATGCAATATATCTTTTCTGCCTTTTGGGAAGGTCAAGAAGGAAGTTTTTTGCTTTGGATGTTTTGGCATGTGATTCTAGGAATTGTATTAATGCTAACCGCAAAGAAGTGGGAAAGCTCTGTCATGACGACTATCTCTTTAGTCCAATTATTTTTGGGGAGTATGATCTTAGGATTGTATTTTGGTGCAGAAGAAGTTAGAATTGGTTCAAATCCTTTGGTTTTATTAAGAGATGCCTTAGATGCTCCTATTTTTAGTGATGCCAATTATTTATCCAAAATAGCAGGAACGGGTCTAAATCCGCTCTTACAAAACTATTGGATGACGATACATCCTCCTACCCTATTCCTAGGCTTTGCTTCTACTGTCGTACCATTTGCATTTGCTGTTGGAGGACTTTGGACAAAAGATTATAAAGGCTGGCTTAAACCCGTTTTACCTTGGGCTTTATTTTCAGCCGCTATTTTGGGAACCGGAATTTTAATGGGTGGTGCTTGGGCGTATGAAGCATTAAGTTTTGGTGGATATTGGGCTTGGGATCCCGTAGAGAATATGTCATTAGTGCCTTGGTTAATATTAGTAGCTGGATTGCATACCAATTTAATCGCTAGAAGCACTGGACATTCTATAAAAAGTACCTTTGTATTCTATGGTTTGTGTTTTGTTATGATAGTTTATTCTACTTTCTTAACACGAAGTGGTGTCTTAGGAGATACGTCTGTACATGCCTTTACGGAGATGGGATTAGAATGGCAATTAATTATTTTCTTGATATTTTTCACACTGTTAGGAATAGGATTATATGCTTTACGAAGTAAACATGTACCGACTCCTGCTAAAGAAGAAAATATTGATGCTCGTGAATTTTGGATGTTTATTGGTTCATTAGTTTTACTATTCTCCTCCATATTAATCACATTCACGACTTCTATTCCTGTTTATAACAAAATATTTACAGCTTTAGATCCAATCTTTCCAAGTTTAAATTTAGAGGATTATCATCGTACAGCACCTAAAGATCCAATTAGTCATTATAATAAATACCAACTTTGGATAGCGGTTTTAATTGCAAGTTTATCAAGTATTGCTCAATTTTTAAGATACAGAACAAACACGAGTCAAGCCTTAAAGAAAACGGGGATTCATTTAGGGGCTTCTGCCGTAGCGGCGTTAGTTGTGATGTTTCTTACCATGAGTGCTGCTAATGTGAACGCTTGGCAATATATCATTTTATATTGGGCATGTTGGTTTACTGTATTTGCCAACGCTGATTACTTAATTACCATGCTTAAAGGTAATTTAAAAATGGCAGGTTCAGCAATGGCGCATCTTGGATTTGGCTTAATGATTATTGGTTCTATCTTTTCTGGGTTAAACAAAAATTATATTTCTGCGGATTCTTTTATGCGAACCAATCCTAGTACGATTGAAGGATTCTCGGAAGAAGATGCGAATAACAATGTACTATTGTATAAAAATCTGCCCACGACTATGGGAGATTATGTCGTAACTTATGTTGGTGATTCTACAGATAAATTTAATCGTTATTTTACGGTTAATTATAAACGCTTTGATGAAAATCAAGCTGTTGTAGAAGAATTTGATTTACAACCCAATATTATATATAGTAAAGATGGTGCTAAAGTAGAGTCGTCCAATCCTTCTACTAAACATTATGTATCTAAGGATATATTTACGCATGTTTCTGCACTACCTAATTCTGAGCTAGACCCAATGCAAGCTAAGGCTAGAGAAGATAGTATCAATAGTCAATACAAGGAATATGAAGTAGCGGAGTTTGATGTTATTCAATTAGATAATTTTATTATCGAATTCATAGGTATGAATCGTAGTCCGAATAACAAAGATTATATTCCACAGGAAGGAGATTTGGCTATTGGAGCAAAATTGAAAGTAAGCAATCATAAAACGAAGGAACAACGCATTATTGAACCCATTTATCTATTTAGAGGGAATCAATTGATGGCAGTACCGTATGAAATTACAGATTGGCAATTAAAATTCAGAATTTCTCAAAATTATCCCAAAATGCTAGCAGACATTACTCAACAAATGAGTAAAACCTTAAAGCAGTTTGAAGTTAAACAACAAGAGGAATTTTCTTATAATGGCTATAAGTTCAATTTTATTGGTTTCAATAAGGATTTTCAAAACGAGCGATATGAAGCAAAAGAAGGCGATATAGCTGTAAGTGCTATGTTTGAGATTGAAGATCCTGCTACACAAAAAACGTATAGAGCAGAACCTGTTTTCTACATAAGAGAGGGAATGCAATATGGTTTAGAGGCTAATATTCGTCCTTTAGGTGTACAAATGCGTTTTCTAAAATTAGATCCTACTACCGAAACAGCAACGGTTGACGTGGCATCAGGGTTACCTAAGCGAGAAAGTATTAAGTTGGAGGTGGCAGAAAATATTCCGAGAAATGATTATATCGTCTTGGAAGCCATAGAGTTCCCTGGAATTAATTTCTTCTGGATTGGTAGTATTTTAATGATGCTAGGCTTTTTGATCAGTATGTTTAAAAGGAATAGCGAAAATCGTAAAATAGCGACTCTCTAACATTATTTATTGTCAAATTAAAAAACCACTATACACTCAATTCAAGTATAGTGGTTTTTTAATTTATCTAGTCATCATTCCTCCCTTATATTAGCATGAAATTATAATATTGTAACATAATTTTCAATCTTGGAATAGTTTTAACCATTAAAATTTAAATTATTGAATATTAAAGCATTATAAAATATAAATTGAACTCTTGTTCCAATGTGATGCATGATACAA
>CAYLSF010000530.1:0-5505 GCA_964385675.1 uncultured Saprospiraceae bacterium | reverse complement strand
AAAAACTACCGAACTAAAAGCACATCGCCTACCAACTCCTGTGTCGTCCCATCGGCTAATTGCACAACGATATAATAGACATAACTTCCATTGGGAACATTTTTACCTTCGTGTGTTCCATCCCATTCGCCATTTAGGTTGCTGTATATCAATTGACCCCAACGGTTAAAAATTCTAAATTCTTGCACCTCTACTTTAGAATCAATAGAAAAAACTCGAAATAGGTCATTTTTACCATCGTTATTTGGCGAAAACGCTTCGGGAACGGCTACTGCCCCTACTTCACTAATAGAGACCGTAATCGTTTGGGAGATGGAGGTACATCCTTCGATAGAAGCCGTAACCGTGTAAGTCGTTAGTCCCTGTGGAAAAACCGTAATCATAGGGCCACTTACCTGTGTGCCATCACTTCCTGACCAAGAATATAGCACACCATTTTGAGGATTTGGAACTTCTAATACCAATTCGCTACCCGCTGTAATGACCACATTATCTTGTAAATCCAAAATAATTTCATCGGGTTCGTTGATGGTAAAGGTTTGAGAGATTTGACAGCCCGTTACATTATCGGTAATCGTGACGGTATAGTTGCCACTCGTTAGGTTCGTTAATTGATTGGTGGTTACATTATTTGACCATTGATAACTGACCGGATTTGGTGCATTGGTAACACTCACTTCTATAAAACCATCAGCTCCACCAAAACACTCATTATCCATTAATTCTTCCAATTGAATATTGGGTAAACTCGGACTGTTTAAGTTAAATACATAATTATTGGAGCAATTTAACGCATCTGTTACCGTCACGGTATAAATTCCACCATTTAAATCGGTTGCTGTACTGGTATTGCCTGTATTGGCATTGTTACTCCAAGTGTATTGAAAAGGAGCAATGCCCGAAGTAACATTTAAATCTATCGTACCATCATTCCCACAAACAGGATCATTAAAGGTCGGTGCTGCCGTTACGCCTGAACTACCAGGTACCGTCGCCACATCAGTAATCGTACAGCCATCCCCATCGGTAATGGTTACCGCATAATCTCCTGCGGGTAAATTAGCAATTGTATTGGTATTTCCGCCATTATCCCAATTGTAGGTATAAGGTGGCGTTCCTGTCAATATCGTATAGGTAATAGAGCCATCCCCTTGCCCACAGTTTTCTGCTTGTACTGTCGAATCTGCATCAAAAATGACGGCATTATTTAAGGTGAAATTCATAATGGTATCACAGCCATTATCGTCCGTTACGGTGACAAAATAATTGCCCCCACTTAGATTTTGAACAATATTGGTATCCAATTGAGGGGTATTTGCACTCCATTGAAACGTAAAAGGAGAAGCCCCCGAAAGGGTCGCTAAAGCAATGATACCACTATTTGCCGTACATCTAGGTTGTATGACCGTACCTTGAATTTGTAAATTAGATGTTGCATTAAATACAATATCATTAGAAACCGTCGTACAGCCATTGGCATCCGCAACGGTTACGCTATACGTTCCTCCATCTAAATTATTAGCTGTTGAGCTATTTCCTGTATTGGCATTGGCAGACCAAGTATAAGCATAAGGGGCAACACCACCCGAAGGCGTTACCGCAATTGAGCCATTTGGCACACAACTCGGCGGCATATCTACAATAGTCAAGGTAATATCTGAACCTGCTCCAACGGTTGCACTTGTGGTATCTATACATTGATTGGCATCCGTAATGGTCACCAAATACAGTCCTGTTGTTAAGTTGGTGGGATTTCCTGTATTACCAATACTCGGATCACTCCATGTAAAGGTATAAGGTGAAGTTCCGCCCGAAGCGGTTACATTAATCGCTCCGTTATTTCCGCCTAAACAGGTTGCATCTGTTGGCGTTATGGTCGTTGTAATATTGGTTGTGCCTGTTAAAGTAGCCATCGTTGTTTGTGTACATTGATTGACATCTGTTACCGTTACGGAGTATGTTCCAGGATTTAAATTGGTTGGATTTTGAACTGGACTCACGCCATTATCCCATTGATAAGTATAGGGTTGCGTCCCTCCTGTTACGGTTAAGTTTATTGAGCCATTTGCAGAGCCTAAACACGAGGGTTGTACAACGGAGGTACTTAATTGAATCGCATCAGGTTGATTGACAATAACGATGGAATTCATGGTACATTGATTCGCATCGGTAACGGTTACAAAATAAGTTCCAGCAGCTACATTTGTTGGATTTTGAACAGCGGGTAAACCACCACTCCATGTAAAGGTATAATTCGGTGTACCTCCTGTAACGGTCAATTGAATCGAACCATCTGAATTTCCATTACAACTGACTGGATTTCCAACACCTGTAACATTTAAAGCAGGCGGAGCCGTAATGGTTTCAGTTAATACATTGCTACATTGATTGGCATCTATGACCGTAACGGTATAAGCGCCAGCAGCTAAGTTATTTTGATTTTGCGTAGGTGGTAAACCATTATCCCAATTTATAGTATAAGGCATCAGTCCACCCGATATATTTAATTGAATACTTCCATCACTTGAATTGGAACATGTTGCATTTGTACTCGTGGCAGATAGCGAAATATTTCCTTGTGCATTAATCGTAGCCGCTGTGGTAGCAGTACATTGTTGGGCATCTGTTACCGTTACATTATAAGTACCAGGTGTTAAATTCGTTGGATTTTGAAGCGGTGGAACGCCATTATCCCAAGTAAAATTATAGGGCGGTGTTCCGCCTGTTATACTTAACATAATTGAACCATTATTAGTATTACCACAAGTCACATCTGTTGTAGTAGTTGATAAAACAATCGGTGCCGGTTCATTAATCGTAATGGATGCGGTTTTAGTACATTGTGTAACATCCACAACGGTAACGGTATAAGTTCCTGCCGTTAATCCTGCTTGATTTTGTGTAGGAGGTAAATTATTACTCCAATTAAAAATATACCCTCCACTCGTAGGTGGCATACCGCCCGATACATTTAAAATAATTGTACCATCTGAACCACCATGACAACTAACATCTGTTGGCGTAGAAATAATAACAATATCAGACGGTTCAAAAACGGTGGCACTCGTTGACACCTGACATCCTGCACCATCTGTTACGGTTACGCTATAATTTCCGCCATTTAGATTATTAATATTTTGAGTTGTTGCCGAATTACTCCAATTAAAAAGATACGGAGAAACACCGCCTGTTGCCCCTAATTGAACCGCTCCATCCATCGCTCCATGACAACTGACATCACTTACCGTTGGGGATAATACAATATTGGAATTGGTACTTACGGTACTGACCACTACAAAACTACAAGGTGGTGCTCCCGTAGGAGATTGTGCTTCTGTAACGGTAACAGTATAGACTCCAGGGAATAAATTGGTTTGATTTTGAGTCGCCGGCAAGCCATTATCCCAATTAAAGGTATAAGGTTGATTGCCCCCTGTTACGTTTAAGGTGATTGCACCATCGGCTATATTGTTACAAGACGCATCTGTCACCGAAGCTGTGGCACTTAATGAACCAATTGAGGTAACTGCTGCGGTATCCGTAACCGTACATTGAAAGGCATCGGTAACGGTAATTTCATAAACGCCAACAGGTACATTAAATTGGTTTTGAGAGGGGGGTAAATTATTATTCCAACTGATGGAATAAGGTGTTCCACCTCCTGTTATAGTCGTTGTTATATCACCTCCTGTTGCACCACAGGGAATTGCAGAACCTGTCGCTTCAACAACCAAAGGGGCAGCCGGTTCTGTCACCGTTGTTGACCCTGTGATGGTACAATTATTGACATCCGTAACGGTCACATTATAATTTCCAGCACTTACATTAAAAGGATCTTCTATACTCGGCAATCCTCCACTCCAATTAAAATTATAGGGTGATGTACCTCCCGTTATGGTGGTATTTATTGTTCCATTATTGCCACCCACACAACTTACCATGCTTCCAACGATATTCACATTTATGGGAGCGTTGGGCTGAGTTAATGTAATTTGAGCCGTATCCGAGCATTGATTATTATCGGATACCGTTACGATATAAGTCGTATTCGCACTAAGCCCTGTTGCCGTAGGGGAAATTTGTACCGGTGACGTATTCCATTCATATTTGAAAGTATTTGGATTTGAAATACTACCCGTAGCGGTTGCGGTAGCCGAACCTGTAGAAGCCCCAAAACAGCCCACATTATCGAAATTGGCAATTTGAGCATCAAAATTGGTACAACAATCTTGAATATAAATATAGACCGTATCCATTGCTGTACAAGCCGTATTACCACCAAAACCTTGTAAGGTCAAAATATACATAATAGTATCAGGCTGTACATTTTGAGCAGATACCGTTGGATAAGGACTAAAAGGAAAACTCAGCGAATCCAGCCAATTTGCAGGGCTTGCTGTCCAAGAATACCCTCCTGCATCTGAGCTACCTAAAATATCTCCAATAGAAATATTAATGGTATCGCCTACACAAAAGGTGTAATCTGATCCCGCATCCACCGTAAATTGAGCTACCCCAAAATTATAATTGGAGTTATTATTGACATTCCCACAGGCATTTTCTATGTTGTCTATTAAATTTGCCGTATAAGTGCCTGGATTAAAATTGAAGGCATTGAAGAAAAGTGTCACGCCATTCGTCAAACCCGTTCCACCAGCTTGACAATTATAAGGGGAAATAGAGTTAGGGGTAATTGTAGCCCCTGTCGGGGTTGTTACGCTAAAATCTGTTGTTTGCAATGAAGAACATTTGATAGGCGCGTTAAATTCAATATCTACATAATTTGAACCACAAGAAAAAACATAAGCGGAATCCAAATTAGGAACACTATTAGCACTAAATAAACCTGCCGTAGAGTTACTAAAGTCTATGGAAAAGCCTTGCCCCGAAGCCGAATTCAAATCTTGAACATATAATAAATAACGCTCTCCAGCATTTACTGTAATATCTCCAACAAATGATGGATAAAAACCAATATCTCCGAAATAAGGCGAATTACTGAACGCTCCTGTTGCACCTGCCGCCGTAGAATATGCACTAGCCGGAGCCGTTAAATCAGGCGAAGCATTGCATTGAACTTCTGAAGCAATGCCTGAAGAAATATCAGCACAAGTATAAAAAGTTAAATCATACAATGCCCAATTGTAATCTTCGGAAGGCACATTGGGCAACACCACAAAACTCAATGTACCACTTGTTAATACATTGATTTCAAACCAAATAGAATTATTTTCGCCATTCAAACAAGAAGCATTAGGACTAATTTCATTGGGATCATTTCCTGCTCCAACCTGTCCATTGAAGGCATAGCTATTTTGACAAACAGGAATAGCATCCACACAATCGGGTGCGACTTGTGCTTGTAAAGTATAGTTTTGTATAAAAAGAGTGATACCTAATAATAGTATGATTTGTCTCATAAGACTTTGTTTTTTCAATATTGTGGGCGGTAATTGCTGTTCAAAATTTCTCGTAAAACACCCAAAATCACGTTACAAATACTAT
>CAYLSF010000529.1:0-5508 GCA_964385675.1 uncultured Saprospiraceae bacterium | reverse complement strand
TAAAGAAAAAGTTAAAGAATTATCTCAAAAAGGACTCATCATTGAAAAACCACAAGACGCTATAAAAGACCCTTACATCTTAGAATTTTTAGGTTTACCAGAGCAAACCTCTTATTCTGAAAATGCTCTTGAATCAAAATTAATTGATAAGCTAGAAGATTTTTTGTTGGAATTAGGAAGTGGGTTTACTTTTGTAGCTCGACAAAAACGTATCTCTTTTGATGATAAACATTTTAGAATAGATTTAGTATTTTATAATCGACTTCTAAGGTGTTTTGTATTAATTGATTTAAAAATAGGAGAACTAAAACACCAAGATATAGGTCAAATGCAGATGTATGTTAATTATTATGATAGAGATATTAAGCTAAATGAAGAAAACCCAACTATTGGAATTATTCTATGTCAAAACAAAAGTGAATCTGTAGTGAGATATACTTTACCAAAAAATAATGAACAAATCTTTGCTAGTAAGTATAAAACGATTTTACCTACTCAAGAGGAGTTGAAATTACTTTTGGAACAGAAGGGGAAGAAATAGCAGATGAAGTCTGTTATTTTGGAATAGATGAAAACTAGGAATATTGAAATTAATTGAACAATAGTCAATTTTGAATTGAAGTCATTTCGGTAAGTAGAATGTATTTTTTAATCCTTAAATCTATATCCAAATGAGACTAATCGTAAGCATGTTTTGTATGATGCTATCCATTTCTTTGATGGCACAAAGTAATTCAAATACAATATGGGTAGAATTTATAACCTTTGATGATCCGTGGGATACATTTACGCTTAAACTGGATATTGATACAACAGATACAGATAATATTTGGCAAGTTGGCTATCCACAAAAAACAGAATTCAATCCAACACTTGCTCCTACAAAGACTATTGTCACAGATACGGTGAATACTTATGGAAGTAACGATACTAGTTTTTTTATTATTCAATATCTATCATATAATTGTCCCTCTATGGGTGGATATTATGCTGTTGATTCTGATAGTTTAAAGGATTATGGATTAATTGAAATTTCAACTGATTTTGGACAAACATGGATTAATGCTTTGGATGATTCAACGGTTTTTCAACCTGAAAAACCCATTTTAACAGGAAATTCAAATGGTTGGCAATATTTTGAACTTAACTTTGCGTACACGATGCCATCTGGTTTTGGAGACACACTTTTAGTGAAATTTACATTTATTTCTGATAGTATTGATACTGGTCGAGATGGGTTAATGTTTGATAATCTTGGATTTTGTATTCTTGTTAATACTGAAAATCTAAAACGCCTCAATACCCTTAAAGTCTTTCCAAATCCTACACAATATATTTTAAATTTTGAATTAGAAGAACCCATAGAAAATGGCGAAATCCGCATTTTTAATACGATTGGACAGTTACAAGAGCAGCAAAATTTTTCAAATAAAACATTAACTCAATTTAAAGTATCAACGTGGAATAGTGGAACTTACTATTATGGCATATTTGTAGAGGGAAATTTGGTCAAACAAGGGCAAGTTTTGATTGGATTTTAAAAACAGCAGACAACGTCTGTTATTTTTAAAAAGAGCTAAATCAAAAAGAGGCAGCTCTAAACAGAACTACCTCTTTTATAAAATTTATATCCAATAACCAGTCACTAACAAAATCTAAAAACGGTCTAAATTCATTACTTTATCCCACGCTGCTACAAAGTCTTTTACAAAACGCTCCTGACCATCATTGCAACCATAGACCTCTGCAATGGCACGTAACTCTGTATTTGAACCGATAATTAAATCCACACGAGTACCTGTCCATTTCCATTCTCCTGTTGTACGGTCACGACCTTCAAATAAGTCTTGAGCGTCAGAAGTTGCTTTCCAAGTGGTGCGCATATCTAATAAGTTTACAAAGTAATCATTGGTTAGTGTACCCGCATTAGTGGTGAAAACACCATTTTTTGAACCATCATAGTTTGCACCTAATACACGCATTCCACCCAATAATACCGTCATTTCAGGAGCCGTCAAGGTTAATAATTGAGCTTTGTCAATCAACATTTCCTCTGCTGAAACACTATAGCCATCAGTCATATAGTTACGGAAACCATCTGCAACAGGCTCTAATGCTGCAAAAGATTCAGCATCGGTATGTTCGTCAGTCGCATCACCACGTCCAGGTGTAAATGGTACAGTAATATCTTGCCCCGCTTTCTTAGCTGCTGCTTCAACTGCTGCACATCCACCTAATACGATTAAGTCCGCCATAGAAACAGGCTTACCAAATCCAGCTTGAATGCTTTCTAAAACACCCAATACTTTTGATAATTGAGCCGGATTATTAACTGTCCAATTATTTTGAGGAGCTAAGCGAATACGTCCACCATTTGCACCACCTCGCTTATCAGAACCACGGAACGTAGAAGCAGAAGCCCAAGCTGTAGAAACTAATTCAGCAATCGTTAAATCAGAGGCTAAAATTTCTGCTTTCAATGCTGCAATATCCGCATCATTCACTAACTCATGGGTAACCGCAGGAATTGGATCTTGCCAAATCAATACCTCTTCAGGAACTTCTGAACCCAAATATCTATTGCGAGGACCCATATCACGGTGCGTTAATTTAAACCATGCTCTAGCAAATGCATCTGCAAATCGATCTGGATTTTCGTAGAAACGTCTTGAAACTTTCTCATAAGCAGGATCAAAACGTAACGCTAAGTCAGATGTTAACATCATAGGAGCGTGTTTTTGATCGGTATGTGCATCAGGCACTGTACCTGCTCCTGCTCCATTTTTAGGCGTCCACTGATGTGCCCCTGCTGGACTTTTCGTTAATTCCCAATCGAATTCGAATAAATGCTTAAAGTAGTCATGACTCCATTTCGCAGGCGTTGTTGTCCAAGCTCCTTCTAAACCACTTGTAATGGTGTTTTCAGCATTTCCACTACCAAAAGTGTTTTTCCAGCCTGTACCCATTTCTTCGATAGCTGCAGCAGCAGGCTCACGAGCAACATATTTATCAGGATCAGCTGCCCCGTGTGTTTTACCAAAAGTATGTCCTCCAGCAATCAAAGCAACAGTCTCTTCATCATTCATTGCCATACGACCAAAAGTCTCTCTAATATCACGAGCGGAAGCTAATGGATCCGGATTTCCATTAGGTCCTTCTGGATTTACGTAGATTAATCCCATCTGTACCGCACCTAAAGGATTCTCTAAATCTCTATCGCCTGAGTAGCGCTTATCGCCTAGCCATTCTGTTTCAGAACCCCAATATACATCTTCTTCTGGGTGCCATACATCTTCACGACCACCGCCAAAACCAAACGTTTGGAACCCCATAGATTCTAAGGCTACATTACCTGTCAAGATCATTAAATCTGCCCAAGATAGTTTGCGACCATATTTTTGCTTAATTGGCCATAATAATAAGCGTGCTTTATCCAAATTTGCATTATCTGGCCAGCTATTCAATGGAGCAAAACGTAATGTACCTGCTCCTGCACCACCTCTACCATCGCCAATACGATAAGTTCCTGCACTATGCCAAGCCATACGGATAAAGAAAGGTCCGTAATGACCATAATCTGCCGGCCACCAATCTTGTGAGGTCGTCATTAAATCATGTAAATCTTGCTTTACCGCAGCTAGATCTAATGATTTAAATTCTTCTGCATAATCGAAATCTTCTCCCATAGGATTAGATAGTGCAGAATGTTGTCTTAGGATATTTAATTTTAACTGATTTGGCCACCAATCACGGTTTGATGTACCGCTTCCAGCACCTTTTTTGTGAACTTTTCCAGTGAAAGGGCATTTGCCACCTCCATTTACATTGTAACTTGAGTGATCCATTTTAATTGGTTAAATTGTGTTATTAACAGAACAGTCCCGATAGCTATCGGGAAGAAATAATCTATTTGACCTATTCTCTGTTCCAATAAATATATTTAGATTATTGAGAATATAGTTTATTCACAGTAATTATAAGGGTTTTAATACTATATTGTTTATTGAATTAAACTATGGTACTATTGATGCTATCCATAATAGGCATTGATAAGAGTGATAATATAAATATTGAAGACTACACACCATTTGTAATGCCTTGATAATCTATATGTTTGACACTCGACTTTCGACTTTCGACAATCGAGTATCAAAATGAGTATGATAAACATCTTATGGATTAGATGATTAATTTTCGATAATTGATTTTTTCGATTGTCGAAAGTCGATTATCGAACGTCGAATCAAATATGCCTGTAAATAAAAATGCACTAATTCGCTTTAGAACGATTGATAAATGCCTAACAAATCGACAACGCCGTTGGACATTGCAAGATTTGATGGATGCTTGTTCGGATGCTTTATACGATTTAGAAGGGATAGATAAAAGAGTGAGCAAACGTACCGTTCAATTGGACATTCAAAACATGCGGAGTGATAAGTTGGGATATAATGCTCCGATTGTGGTGGTGGATAAAAAATATTATACGTATGAAGACCCCAATTTTAGTATTGAAAAATCGGGTTTATCGGATAGTGACTTGAGTAAACTATCAGAGGTTGTTGGTATTTTAAATCAATTTAAAGGGTTTTCTCAATTTGAAGAATTGGAAAGTATGGTGAAGCGATTAGAAGATAAAATTGAGGTGGCTCGACAGCATCGAAATCCAATTATTCACTTAGATAGAAATGAGCAACTCAAAGGCTTGAATTTTTTAGATGATGCCTATCAAGCGATTCAAAATCAACAGGTTTTAACGGTTACGTATCATCCTTTTTATAAAGATATTCCAAGTGAAATTACCATTCATCCTTATTTATTAAAATCCTATAATCACCGTTGGTATATCGTTGGTTTTCGAGAGCATCCCTTCAAAATAGCTTTATTGGCATTGGATAGAATTGTACGTATTACTCCAAATCGACGAACACAATTCATCCCTAATACGTTTTTCGACCCTAATAATTATTTCAACGAAGTGATTGGCGTAACCGTAGATTTAAAATCAAAAGTACAGGAAATCGTTCTGTATATCTTGCCGGGACAAGTCCCTTACACCCTCACTAAACCTTTACATCCCTCTCAAGAGGTCATAGCAGAAATAGGAGACGCTGTTTTAATAAAATTAAAAGTTCGTTCCAATTTTGAATTAAAAAAGACGTTAAAAAGTCTAGGTAGTAATGTCGTTGTTATCACGCCTGCTCGACTGCGGAGTCAGATGGAAAATGAATTGAATAAAGCATTGGAACAATATAAGGACAAATCTATGCGAAGTGAGATTTGGAAACGGTTGAATGCTTTGAAGAAGAAGTAGTGTCAAATTTTTAAAATTAACCCATTATGTATCAGTTTAAAAGAGTATTTTTTGGTATTTTATTGAGTTTTATATCTATTTATGGGTTTGGTCAATCTTTGAATTGTGATATCGGTATTTTTAAAAGGTTTTATTCCAAAAACTATAGTTTAGATAGCCAAAAATTGGATTTACTAGCACTACAAAATACAATT
>CAYLSF010000528.1:0-5525 GCA_964385675.1 uncultured Saprospiraceae bacterium | reverse complement strand
TGATTTTATATCTAGATTTTTTGGTCCTGCCGCAGGTATCAATGAAGACCCTGTTACAGGGTCTGCACATACTGCCTTAACACCTTTTTGGGGTAAACGACTCCAGAAAAAAGCTATGCGGGCTAAACAACTTTCTAAAAGAGGGGGTTTATTGTACTGTCAGCTAATTGAAAAAGGGAATAGAGTCCTTATTAGTGGAAAGGCCGTTACCTATATGAAAGGAGAAATCTATTTTAACCTTTAATACTTATCTACCTAATAAAAATTTACGATATTTGCGTCAAATTTTAGTTTGTGTGTCTAAATGACACTTAGATAGCAGTTCTACTTCGTAATTTAAATTCACAGCCACCTATATTATTCTATTAGTCATATTCTCATTAGGTATGACTAATAACTATTTAAATCAATTATTATTCATGGAGTTATTCAATACTTCAATTCGAGAACATTGAATAACTTCAATATTAATCAACCATGAAATTATCATTTCCAAAGGAAAAAATTAAGATCGTTTTATTCGAGCGAATCCACGATAATGCCGTTAATACTTTTAAGAAGGCTGGTTATCCTAATGTAGAATTATTAGACAGGGCTTATTCAGAGGAAGAGTTAATTGAGAAACTAAAAGATGTTCGTATCATCGGCGTGCGTTCAAAAACACAGATTACCAAACGAGTTTTAGAAAATGCACCTAAGTTATTGGGAGTAGGTTGTTTTTGCATTGGAACCAATCAAGTCGATTTAGAATGTGCTACGGAAAAAGGTGTAGTAGTTTTCAACTCTCCATATAGTAATACTCGTTCTGTAGCAGAATTAGTGATTGCAGAAATCGTGATGTTGATGCGAGGTATTCCCGAAAAAAATGTAGCAGCACATAAAGGGAAATGGTTAAAAAAGGCGGTTGGTAGTTTTGAGGTACGAGGAAAAACATTAGGTATCATTGGCTATGGTCATATTGGTTCGCAGGTTTCCGTATTAGCAGAAGCAATGGGAATGCACGTCATCTATTACGATATTTTACCCAAATTACCTATGGGAAATGCACAAGCTAAAGATTCGATGCAAGCAGTATTGGAAGAAGCTGATGTGGTATCTTTACATGTCCCTTCTACGCCTGAGACTAAAAATATGATTACAGCAACAGAATTAGCTCAAATGAAAAAAGGGGCGGCTTTAATCAACCTTAGTCGTGGTAATGTAGTGGTAATTAATGCCTTAAAAGCAGCATTGGAAAGTGGACATATCAGAGGAGCAGCATTAGATGTTTTCCCCGTTGAGCCAAAGTCTAAAAATCATGCTTTTGAATCTGCATTACAAGGTATGGACAATGTCATTCTAACGCCTCATATTGGAGGGTCAACAGAAGAAGCACAAGCGAATATTGGAATAGATGCAGCGTCAAAGTTGATCAGTTATTTAGATACAGGTTCTACGGTAAATTCTCATTCCATCCCTTCTTTACATTTACCTCGTCAGCAAGGAACGCATAGAATTTTACATATTCATAAAAATGAATCGGGGGTGATGACCGCTATTAACAGAACTTTATCTGAATTGAATGTAAATCTAACAGGACAATATTTAAAAACTAATGAAGATGTAGGTTATGTGGTTTTAGATGTCAAACAATCTCAGTCTGTATCTGACCAACTTTTGTCTAAGTTGCAAAATATTAAGCATACCATTAAAGCTAGAATTTTGTATTAAAATGACTTAATAGTTGAATCAATATTCAAAAATGGCAATCATGGGAAATATTTCTTATGATTGCCATTTTTGTATCTATCAAAGATGAATCAAAATCCAATTAAGACATACTTTTGGTTAAATTTAAAATTCGACTAGAATCATAGTTTGCCAAACTTTAGAAGTCTATGTCATGCTACAAGTCTTTTAATATTTTAGTATATATAGCCTTTTGAACAAATTTCACCGAAATCAGAAACCTGTTTGCCCACAAAGGCAGGTCATACATCTGAGATATTATAGTAGTATGTTTAACCTTTTTTAATATCTTTACGACCAAGTCATATCCCTTCAACATGCTTTGATTTTTAACCAAGTAATTCATAAAATCAAATTTTTTACTTAAACTAAATTTTTAAAACTAATGAAATTAAAGACAACACTGCTCTTTTTAGCCATGTGTATAGGCGTATCAACTTTTGCACAAGAAACCTTTAAAAGTTGTTATGTTCAAGGCGATTCTTGTTATACCATCACTTATGAGAGAGGTACGGTAGCACCACCTATCTGCTCAGGTCATGAAGTATTTAATGCACCAACAGGACGAAAAGCAAAAGTCTTATCTCGCTTAGGCACAAATCCACAATTTGGAACACTACGATTTTATTCAACGACTCAGGAAGTGTATGATCACTTGAAAAAAGCATACACCGCTAATGAAAAGGGAAATGCTAAAGAATTAGATGACTTATGGAATGTCATGGGATACAATGGCTTCAATGATCCTCGCTTTACAGTGGGGCAACTAACACCTGTTTTTTACGATCCTGGTGTTACGGGTATGTTAGGTGCAGGTGGTAATACCTATGTGTATGCAGAAGTTTACCACAATGATGACGCTAAAGTGAAAGGTTATAAAGTAACTGCTTTAGAAGGTTGTGATGTGACCATTATGGAAATCTGTGGAAATGCTTTTTATCCACAAGGGTATAGACAACCTGCTGTAAGCAATAGAGTTATCTCTAAAAAATCTTGTAAAATTAACGCTGACTTAACCAATAAAACTGCTCATGCTTTTATTCAAGATGGACAATGTTATGTAAGATTATGTGACAAGGTAGACAAGAAAGGGACTAGTCCTGTAAAAGTAACAAGTCTAGCACACAATCAGCAGTTTGGGCCAATGACAGACGCTAAGACACCAGAGGATTTTATCGCTAGATTAAGAGCCTTGCACCAAGAAAATAAAGATGGAAATGCGGCTGAAATTGATCGTTTATTACAAACGGTTGGCTATTCTGGATTAAGTGATCCAAATTTTAATACGAGCCAAATTTCAGTTATCAATTATGATGGTGGCGTTGCTGCCGTTATGGGTGGGGGGGAACATCAATATATGTTCTCTGAACTTTCTACGGAAAATTTCAAAAATCTAAGAGGATTCAATATCAAATCACAAAATGACCAATGTGATTTAGTCTTTATAGATGTTTGTGGTAATGCCTTATACTGCCCACAATCTTTGAATTGTCAAAATATACCTTGTAACTGTAATTAGGGAATAAGTGATAAGTAATAGGTCATAAGTAATAGGTAATTTTGAATAGACTACTTATTACCTATGACCTACCACTTATTACTTATCACTTATCGCACAACCCAACCACTTCCAAATCCAGCTTCTGGACTTACAAAGGCGAGTGTGCCTTCTTCATTTTCTGCCATTAGTATCATACCTTGAGATTCTACACCTCTTAGCTTTTTCGGTGCTAAATTCGCTACAACGACAACTTGCTGCCCAACAATTTTTTCAGGTTCATAATAAGCCGCGATACCGGATACGATTGTTCGCTCTTCAAAACCTAAATCGACTGTTAGTTTGAGTAGCTTCTTCGCTTTCTTGATTTTTTCAGCCGCTGTGATGGTTCCTGTTCTGAAATCCAATTTCATAAAATCATCGAAAGTTGCCGTTTCTTTTAACGGTGCATATTCTACCCCTTTTTCTGCTTTTGCTTTAGCCGCTAAGGCATCTTCTAGCTTTTGAATTTGAGCAGCAACGACTTCATTCGGAATACGTTGGAATAAATGCTGTGGCTTATTAATTTGATGCTCAACCGGCACGATCAATTCTCCTTTTTCCAATTGTGCTAATAATTGTGCAAATTCCCCCTTATCAGTAATCGCTTCAAGATTTAGAACCCCTCTCATTTTATCAGAGGTAAATGGTAAAAATGGACGACAGGCTACACTCAATGCTGCGGCAAACTGTACCCCTAAATTCACTACAATCGCAATCATTGGATCATCTGGCGTTTTCTTAAACTTCTTCCACGGCTCGTTATATTGCAAAAATTGATTTCCTAAAGAAGAAATTTCCATCAAAGTCGTCAAGGCTGCACGGAATTCATAATTAGTGATACTTTGCCCCAATTCCTTTAATTTCCCGTGTAATTTTGCCAACTCCTCAGTATGAGTCACCTCTGTATTACCCGAGCCGATTACCGTAGCAGAAGCATCAAAGGCGGGTACAATTCCATCAAAATATTTATTGGTAAAATTCACCACTCGATTCACGAAATTTCCAAAGTTGTTCACCAATTCGCTATTTACCGCTTCTTGATAACCGCCCCATGTAAATTCGCTATCCTTTGCCTCAGGCATATTCTTGATAATGGTATAACGCAATTCATCCACCTTATTTGGAATATCTTCCAAATACTCATGGACCCATACGGCCCAACCTCTAGACGTTGATAACTTACGCCCTTCTAAGTTCATAAATTCATTACCAGGTACATTGGTAGGTAAGATGTAGTCTCCGTGCATCCGAAGCATAGAGGGAAAAATAATGGTATGAAATACAATATTATCTTTTCCTAAAAAGTGTATCAATCGGCTATCCTCATTTTGCCAATAGTCCTTCCAATCTTTTCCATTATCGGCTGCCCATTGCTTTGTGGCAGAGATATATCCTATCGGTGCATCAAACCACACATACAGCACTTTTCCTTCTGCTCCTTCGAGCGGAACGGGAATTCCCCAGGTTAAATCCCTTGTAATCGAACGAGGTTTTAACCCCTGCTGAATCCATGAACGAGCCTGACCCAATACATTTTTTTTCCATTTTTCGGTACGTCCCTCTCCTTCTACTATCCAACTATTCAACCATTTTTCATTTTCTCCGCCTAAAGGAATATACCAATGTTTCGTTTTCTTCAATTCAGGTGTAGCCCCACTCAGTTTAGAGACAGGATTAATCAGTTCCAATGGACTTAAAGTAGAACCACATTTTTCGCATTGATCACCATAAGCCTCTTCGTGTCCACAATTCGGGCAAGTTCCCATAATGTATCGATCCGCCAAAAACTGATCAAACTCGCCATCATAATATTGTTCTGTCTCTTCTACTAAAAAATACCCTTTTTCATGTACTTTTAGAAAAAACTCCTGAGCGGTTTCCGTATGAATCGGTGCAGTTGTTCTATGATAAATATCAAAGCTAATTCCTAATTTTTTAAATCCATCTTTTATAATCGTATGATTCGTATCAACGATTTCTTTTGGCGTTACCCCTTCTTTTTTAGCACGCATCGTGATAGCTGCTCCATATTCATCTGACCCACAAATAAAGGCTACGTCCTCGCCCATCAATCGCAAGTACCGCACATAAATATCACTAGATAAATACGCCCCTGCCAAATGTCCAATATGTAAAGGTGAAGTACTATGAACATAAAATATCCATAATTCGGAATTGCAAATTTTACAATTTTTGGTCTATTTCATTAGATATTTATTCCGAATAGAAAGAAAATTAATGTAAAACTATTTTGGCT
>CAYLSF010000527.1:0-5529 GCA_964385675.1 uncultured Saprospiraceae bacterium | reverse complement strand
TTTCTTTGTGACCTTTTGTGTCTTTGTGGTTCAAAATATTTTTTATAAGAAAACCATTATAAGATATGAGGTTTCTTCTATCGTTCAAAATTTCGCACTCTGTGTAGTCATGTAGTGGCAGTTTAACCTATTGTAGTAGTGATGTTGTAGTTTAAAAAGAGCATCTCAAATATTAAAAACCTACCTTGCATACTTTATAAACAGCAATAAAATTCATACATGACATTCAAGACCTTCAGCAAAGTCCTAATACTGATTGTAGCCATTTTATGTAGTTCACTATTTACCTATGCACAAGTTGTAAACGTCGGCAATAATGGAAGTTATACCCTAACCTTCCCTGGCGTAGATGTAGCAGGAAGAAACTCCTTTCCATCGGGTACACCATATACTACAGGCACAGCAGCGACTAAACCTACACCGACCAATGATTGGTGGTCAAAAAAAATAAAAGAACCACATTGTGATAATTTATTCAATTATCCATTTACCATGAAAACCGTCAATAGCGGATTGGTAGTATCGTATATACCGTGGGGTGTAATAGATAATATAGAACCTGTAGTAGTTGGCGTATCGGGTTTAAATGCGTCGTCATCTAAAGTCTCCGATTTTTCAGATTGGACGGTAAGTATGGATTGGACAAGTGGGGCAAATAATTTTAAAGCGACATCGGGCATCGGGATGCCGTTTATATATTTTGAAAAAGGAACAAGTGATGTTGCACGAGTTACCGTCAATCAAGGAACAGTCACGGTTTCTAATGAAATGTTGATAGTTGTAGATGCTAGAAATGGAGCAGACTTTGCCATCTATGCACCCGTAGGAAGTACCTGGATGCAAAGTGGCAATACTTATACCTCTACCTTGAATGGTCAAAATTATTGGTCATTGGGTTTTATTCCGTTGAATGCAGGAAATGTAACGACAGTAGCCAATGATTATAAAAAATATGCTTACGTTTTTCCAACCGATACTAAAGTGGATTGGAATTATGATGAAGCCACTTCTTTGGTGACGACAAATTTCACCATCGAAACCGACGTAAAAGAAGGAACAGATTCTACGATGTTAATTGGTTTATTGCCACATCATTGGGATAATTTGGGGGCAAGTTCACCTGGCTTTACCAATTATAATTTCAATACCGTGCGTGGTGAGTTAAAACTAATGGAAAGCAATACATTTACGGTAGAAAATACCTTTCACGGAATTTTACCAACCTTGCCGTATTTAGATTATTATAGCCCAGGATTTAGTCCTTCGGATATGAGTACTAAAATCAAATTATTAGAAAATGATGCCCTCAATCCATGGACAGATTCCTATAATGAAGGGCAAATGATGAATCGCTTGATTCAAACCGCACGAATCGCAGAACTCTCAGGCGATACTGTGGCTTTACAAAAAATGCTCATTACTGTCAGAGACCGTTTAGAAGATTGGTTACAAGTGAATGCAGGAGAAGTGGCGTTTATTTTTTATTACAATCAAACGTGGTCGGCATTGCTCGGCTATCCTGCGGGACACGGACAAGATAGCAATATCAATGACCATCATTTTCACTGGGGCTATTTTATACACGCAGCTGCCTTTTTGGAGCAATATCAACCGGGTTGGGCAGCACAGTGGGGCGAAATGATAGATTTACTCGTGCGAGATGCGGCAAGTCCTGACCGTAATGATAACCTATTTCCATTTTTAAGAAATTTCAGTCCGTATGCAGGACATTGTTGGGCAAATGGATTTGCGACTTTCCCACAAGGTAACGATCAAGAATCAACGTCTGAAAGTATGCAATTCAATTCTTCTTTAATTCACTGGGGATCGGTTACAGGAAATGACTCTATCCGTGATTTGGGGATTTATTTATACACCACTGAACAGACGGCAATTGAAGAATATTGGTTGGATATGTACGACCGTAATTTTGACCCAAATCACCCGTATAGTTTAGTATCTAGAGTTTGGGGAAATAGCTATGACAATGGGACATTTTGGACAGCAGATATTGCAGCATCGTATGGAATTGAAATGTATCCGATACACGGTGGCTCGTTGTACTTAGGACAAGACACCAATTATGTGCATCAATTATGGAATGAAATTGAGCAAAATACAGGAATTTTAAGCAATCAAGTCAATCCCAACCTTTGGCATGATGTGATGTGGGAATATTTGGCATTTGTCGATCCACAAAAAGCGATTAACCTCTACAATAGCTTTCCAAATCGGGATTTAAAATTCGGAATTTCAGATGCACAAACTTACCATTGGTTACACGCCATGAACGTGCTAGGAAATGTAGATGCGACCTTGACGGCGGATCATCCTTTGGCAGCTGCTTTTAATAAAAATGGAACCGTCACCTATGTCGGTCAAAATTATAGTGCAACGCCTATCAATATCACCTTTTCCGATGGTTATGTATTAGCTGTTCCACCTCATACGTTGGCGACGAGTTTGGATATTAATCTTTCAGGAGAATTGGCTTCTAGTTTCTCTTCCGCTTATCCAAATGGAAGCGTGGACTTAACTGCAACCGTAACAGGTGGCACACCAACCTTAGTAGAGTTTTATAGTGGCGATAACTTAATTGGCTCAACCACACAAGCCCCTTATGTTCTTACGGCAGGTAATTTAAACATCGGAACGCATAATTTTTATGCAAAAATCTATGATGGAAATTTATTTAATATTACCAATACCGTTACGGTGACAGTTGGCGAACAAATTCCCTATTTAGCTGGACCGATTACCATTCCAGGGACATTTGATGCGGCACATTATGATGTTTTTCAAGGTGGCGTAGGCAACGGAATTGCGTATCAAGATTTATCTATCGTCAATGAGGGCGATTTTAGATTAGATGAATATGTGGATTGTGAGGCGTTGGGTGCAGAAGGAAATAGTATCGGCTGGATAGCGGGTAGCGAGTGGGTAGAATATACGGTGGACGTTCAGCAAGCTGGAAATTATAACCTTTCCTTCCGATTTGCAAGTGGAAATACCGCAGGCGGTGGACCTATGCGTATTGAAGCAGATGGAATTGTAGTGGCATCGGGGATTTCTTTTAATTATACAGGCGATTGGTACAATTGGCAAACTAAAAATGTCAATACTATTCCGCTAAAAAGTGGCCAACAAATCTTACGAATTTATTTTGAAGGTGGAGAATTTAATTTAGGTCGATTGACCTTTACTTATTCGTCTCCATTGTCGTATAGTCAGCCCGTAGCAGATGCTGGGGCAAATCAGATTGTTGTGTTACCACAAAGTAATGTTGCCCTAGATGGTTCGGCAAGTAATGACCCGAATGGTGGCAATTTAAACTATACATGGACGCAGGTGTACGGGCCGTCTGTCTTGACTTTTTCCAATGCACAAGCCGCTCAACCGACTATTTCGACCTTACAAGAAGGGGTTTATTTATTAAAACTCACGGTCGATAACGGCACCTATTCCGATGATGACGAGGTCTATATTATTTCAAGCACGACCAATAACGTACCGCCTACGGTTACGCTGCAATCTCCATTGGATAATTCCGAATATGGAGAAGGTGAATTGGTTACGCTTTCTGCCTTGGCAGATGACTTAAATGATAGCGTTCAAAGCGTGAAATTTTATCAAAATAATACGCTTATCGCTACCATCAATCAAGCCCCTTATACCTACAACTGGACAGATGATGCTGGGTTTTACACCATCAAAGCCGTAGCCTTTGACCACAATAATGACTCGACGATTTCTAACACGGCAACCATAGAATTTACGTCGATAGATGCCCACCAAATCCCAGGGAAGATAGAAGCCGAAGACTTTTATTTTCAGCAAGGGATTCAGCTAGAAGCGACAACTGACGCAGGCGGTGGTCAAAATATCGGTTACCTCGATCCAGGGGATTATGCGGATTATCGAATAGATGTGGCACAAGCTGGCACGTATCAAGTCGATTTTAGAAATGCGTCTGCGGTGGATAATGGTCAATTGCAATTACAACTTATCGACGCACAGGGCAATGCAACCACGTTAATGACGCAAAACTTTTCCGTCACGGGCGGTTGGCAAAATTGGGTCACAAATAGCGGTATGTTGACCTTACCGGCGGGAATACACACCCTTCGTCTCTATGTGGTACAAGCCCCCTTTAATGTCAACTGGATGGACTTTACGTTTTTAACGAATACGAACTCTCCCGAGGTCGTTGAAAACCTACAGGTTTTTCCAAATCCAAGTGCCGATATTTTTAATATTCAAGGCACACTGGAGCGTCCACAAGATATACAGCTTAAAGTCCTAAACGTACAAGGTCAAGTCGTACAACAGCAAACGCTAAATAATACCACACAGCTCAATACGCAAGTTTCTCTAGCGGATTTACCTGATGGTTTTTACTTTTTGCAGTTGCAGTTTGAGGATGGTGAGTTGTTTGTTGGGAAGTTGTTGAAGGTGAGGTAGTTGGGGGAATTTTAGAGTTATTTTGAAAGCCTATTGGAATCTCTTTTGAGGTTTTGATAGGCTTTTTAAATAGAACATTTATATTTGTGAAGCTGTCCAAAAAGTGATAGAATATTTTATTTCAAGTGACTATAATTACAGTATACTTTATACTCATTATTTTAAGTCCCTCAACATGATTCAATTATTTTCTAGTAGAAATGCTCATAATATTAGCTTGTTTTTTTCTATTATCTCAACTGTCTATGCGCTTTTTTCATTAAAAGATAGTTTTGATGGTATGGATAATATTTTAGCGCTTTTGATATTATTATTCTTTGTAATTATCATAGGTTTTGGAGCTTCAATATTAAATCTATTTGTACTCCTAAAAGGTTATCAAGACATAAAGATAGAAGAGGATAATTTAACAATGACCATAAAACTTTACAAACTTCTTAAAATCAGTGCTATCATAAACTTACTTTATCTTGCTGTTATGTTGCTATCTTATTTTGGTGATCTTTTTAATCCTGAACTTTCTGTAGCTTTTAAAATTGAAGGAGCAGCAATCATCATCATGACATTGATAAGCTATATTTTCGTTATTGGAGTCTATTTTAATAAAAAAACCAATTTAATATCTGATGATATTGAAACCTAAAGAGAACATTCTATTATTATTTCATAATTTAGATTTGGGAAGGAAGGTTTTTATATTGGGAAATTGTTGAAAGTGAGGTATTTGGAAAAATTTTAAACCTCCGATGTTTCCAAAACATCGGAGGTTTGACCTCTTGATTTACTTATCTTTCTTATAATCCAAATAAAATAGCCAAGCAGAAAGTCCTAATAACACAATCGCAATTAACCAATCGAGTTCAGAGACTTTTTGCAAAACCAATTTAGCATTTCCTCCAAATACTTGACCTGCAAAATTTAAAGTTCCTTCTAAATTGAGTAAAATCGTACTTATAGCAGCACCGAATGCTAATGAACCCGCTCTAAAAAATCGTCTGTCTGGGTTACCTAACCACAATAAAAAAGCAGCTAAAACCGCAAAACTAATTAAAAAACCATCAATAAAAT
>CAYLSF010000526.1:0-5543 GCA_964385675.1 uncultured Saprospiraceae bacterium | reverse complement strand
TAGGCTTTTGCAAAGAGCAACTGTTTTAAACAACTGATTACTAGGCAACTAGCCATTAATTACTAACGCCAACATAAAGCAACAAGTCTATGAAACCTAACTATTCTTTCTTTACTAATTGAATAGATTTATTATCAATCTTCATGACTCTTAAATTCATGGGCTCGGTGATTTTTTGTAGGGCTAGTTCCAAATCATCATTGGGAAAACTACCCGTAAAAGGGCGATGATCATCTAAGTTTAACCCCTTAACTTCAAGGTTATATTGTCGTTCAAATTCTTCTAAGACGAGGTATAAAGGAGTCGCATCAAATGAAGAAACTTTAGCTGTCCATTCCTTTGTAATCGTAAATGTCTCAAGAGTTTTTTCGGGACTTATTATGACGCCTTCTCCTCCTGTTAATATACTATTTTTATCATAAGCAACTACTTTTACCATACCTTCAAAGCAGCGTACTTCTAGTGTTTTGGTTCTATTCTCGATTTCAAATTGAGTCCCTAAAACCTCGACAAAGCCTTTTCGGACATTCACGGTAAATTTTGAGCCTTTTTTTACATCAAATAATGCTTTACCTTTTAATTTAAGGTTACGTTCTTCTTTTTTCCAATCGGATTTAGAATAGGTAACTCTAGAGTCAGGGCTAAGATTAACAGTTGAGCCATCAGGTAGATTATACTGTTGTCGTTCTCCCTTTTGAGTAATCAAAGCAATCAAGTCACCGTCATTCGCTTGCTCATCTGTCAATATCCAAAACCCAATTAAACAAAGAATAAGTGCAGCCACCGTATAAATTGCAATACGCTGACGCATCGTTAGTACAGTCGCTTTTTTAGGCGCCTTTTTCATAGAGCGATTAATACGCTTCCATAATTTTCGACGTTCTAACTCGGGTGCTTCTAATTCATCTGAGAAAGCAGCAATTTTTTGGTAGGCTTCAAAATCGGGATGCTGTTTCAGTTCTTCCAATTCTGAATCCGTTAATTCACCACTTAGCCATCTAGCGAGTAAAGTATCATCTGTAAAATTCTGCTCCATAGTTGTTTCGAGTTGTTTTAAATAGCACTTTAAAGAACTTGTTTAATTACTAAACGATTAAAGGCAATTCAACCCTACCTTGGTTTTTTATTTTTTGATAATTTACAATCAAAAGTCATTAATTTAAAATATCATATTTTTGAACTAAGTGCTCTAAGTTTAACTAATGCCTTGTGCATCCTTTTTTCAACTGCTTTCACACTTATATTCAGTACATCTGCAATTTCTCTGTATTTCATTTTATCAATCCGATTCATTAGAAAAACAACACGTTGGCTTTCAGGTAGTTGACTTATAGCTACTTCTAGTCTAGTTTTAAACTCCTGCTCTTCCAATAGGTATTCTGGATTTTGATTGGTCATTTTGGATTGAGGAACTTTTTTATATTTTAACCTAACTTTCTGATGTTTAACATTATCTAAAAAAAGATTATTGGCAATAGTAAACAAATAGTTCTTTGCTTTATCCAACCCAACTTTATCACAATTATTCCAAAGTCGAACGAAAGTATCTTGAACTAAATCTTCTGCATTAGTAGCATTTCCTGTTTTGTAATATAGAAAATGATGTAGTTTTTTAGAATAGGCTATATAAACCCGAAGAAAAATTTTATCATCACATATACCTGACATAGAAGTTAGAAATATTAGAAATCAAATGTAAAAAGTGTATCCATTATTCTTTCACAAGGTACATTAAATAAATGTTAACTTAATTGACTTTACTTAAAAAATATAATTGAATGGTTCTTTGCTTTGGTAATTCGTAAGACAAACTCAATACATGTAAATGATATTTATACCTAATACAGTATTAAATTTAGTAGATAAAGATAATTTTTACATTTCGATTTTACATTCTATTTTAATGTTTTGTTGAAAATGATTTAATCATTCAATATCTATTTAAAGTTATAAACCTGCTTAATTATTTATTAGATGAGTTATAATAGACACGTAGTATGGCAAATAAATTACTCCTTTTTTATACCTCTTATATTATCAATAGTAAGTCAAGGTCTCTTCGCACAAGGAATTTTAGATGGCTACATGAAAGGAAAGGGTAAATTAGATATAGCTATTTCTTATGCTTTTGAAGAATCAAATGAATATTATAAAGGAATAGAATTATCATCAGTGTTAACTACTGTAAATTCAGGGGGGGTATTTGCTGCTTATGGTATTTCCGATGATTTTGATATGCTGTTTTCAGCACCTTATGTAACAATTAATGATGCAGGAGGACTACAAGATGGAGGTTTATATGGACGATATAAAGTGCTAGAAAAAGTCAAGAACAAAAGTACTTCAAGATGGATGATAGGAGGAGGTGTCAATACTCCGTTAAGTAATTATGAATTGGATAGTTTGGGGGCAGTAGGACTTCAAGTAACTAGTTTTGATGCTCGCTCTATCTTTCAATATGAAAATTCTGGAGCTTTCATTCAATTTCAAACAGGGTTTATATGGAGATATGATTTTTTTAATGATGGCATAACTCATGAAGTTCCTAATTTCTTTCCAATTTCGCTAAAAGTAGGAGGAGCGTCAGCTTCAACTTATTTTGACATTTGGCTAGATATAATTGCACCTATTGGAGGGCTAGATGATAATAATATTAATCGACCACCGCTCCAAACTTTTGCTACTGCTTATACTAAAGTGGGCGGAACACTTTATTTTACGATTTCGGATAGTTTTGGTATAGTCGTCAATGCTGCTACTACGTTAAATGGTAGGAATACGATAAAAAGTACAAGAGGAGGAATAGGTCTTATTTTTAAGTTTAATTTTATTCAAATATCAAATTCTCCCGACAGCTTTCAGCCTTGAGACATTTATAATTATTTAGGACAAAACTCCTTAAAAACGTCTTTCCGTGCTTGATTCGGAATCCCACGGACATTAGTTACTTCCGACTACTGCACGGAATTACTCGTAGAAAAGAGCCATGAATATTTGGAAACAATAGTCGAGATTGAAAATACTGATAGTTATAATCATTTCTCTAGAATTATCGTACTTAGTAGTTAGTCAAGCTAATATTGCCGAGAACTTCGTTAAAATTTATTTCCGTAGCAGTGCTATGCAAAGAAATTTTGCCTCGTTCTCGGCAAATTTTATTACAAAACTTACTCGTCACTATTAACTTGACTAACTACTTAGATAAAACTTCAAGATACAGTTACTTTTAAAAACTTAAACCGTTATGCCTTTGTGAAGGAGAGATTATAGGATAATTAACTGTAATCATCTCTTTACAACCTAGTATTGAATAATATTCAAGTATTTTTTTGACCAATATTTTGAATTATATAACAGGACTAGCGTTGTCCTGTATTTTTCTGTATATTGTCGTTATATTTGAAATAGAAAATCCAATCAAATAATACGGTGTTCTGTACTTGTGTTAATTCACCATATTAAATTTTGAACTTGTAAAAAAACCAATATCCATGAAAACGTTGATCTATTCACTTGCATTTATATTCTGTTTGATTCCTTTCCTTTCTACACCTGTTTATAGTCAAGGGTGTTCGGGGTCTATCGTTGATGAAAATAAGTTTGAGGATGTACACATGTTACGAAGTCGTTGGCAATATTTAGTAGTGAGAGGAGGGTATAGTTATGGACTTGAGATTTTGAATGACGACAAAGGGGTACAAGGTGTATTTACATCAAGAGGAGGAGTTTCATTGGAACAGGATAATGAAGTGATCTTTATGGATCGAAATAAAATAAGAAGGAGTTACCGATTTACACAGCCTGGAGAAATGAAACGAGAAAGTGGAATTCCTGCCTACAAGAATGTTCTTCAATTAGATATGAATGCTTTAAAATGGTTTACGAGTTCCATTATTACAACCATTTATCTGAAAAATAACTCAACAAATGAAATGCGAAAGTTTACGGTAAATAATAACCGTCAAGTTGAGTTTCGTGCTTTAGCAGGTTGTTTTTATCGACAATTGGATAAATCAAAAGTTAAGAACGTTGAGTTAACCAATAATACATTTTCTCCCAAAGCAAAAACTAATTCAGGCAATACAAATACTAAACCCTCAAAATCAATTAGTTCTACCCCTTCTAGTGTGAGACGAGTAGCTAGTATTGATCAATTAAATGATGAAGAACTAGCTGAGCTGAGACAAAAGTTAGTAGCAGAAAAAAAACGCCTACGACAAGAATTAGCAAACGAACAGGAGAAATATAAGCAGTTGAGAGAAAAGCTACAAGCGGAAGTAGAACAAGCGAGAGAAGATGCTGCCAAGCAAAAACAAAAATATGCAAACGAGGTGCTGGAATCCAGAAAAAAAGCAAAGGCGGAGATGGATAAAGGAATGGAAGAAGTTGCAAAATTGGTAGAAGAGGCTAGGAAACGAGCAACTACAGAAATTGAAAAATCCAATCAAGTGGTCATAGAGACGAAGCAAAAGGAAACCGAAAAAATTCAAGATATTAAATTAAAGTCGGCAGAGGAAGTCGCAGAAGTTCGTCAAAATGCTGCGGATGAAATTAAACAAGCAAAAGAGAAGCTAGAATTAGCCATTGTAGAATATACTGATGAAATAGCGTCTGCTAGAGAAAATGCATCTGCTGAGATTCAACGTATTCAGGAAGAGACAGCAAAATCTATTGCAAACGCTCGAAAAAGAGCTAAAGAGGATAAAGATGCGACTGCACAAGATGTAATAACGGCTAAAAAAACAGCAGCAGAGCAGATTCAAGCTGTATCAGAAGAAACAGCTAATAAGGTAGCAGAGGTTCGTGAAAATGGTGTAATTGAAAAGGAAAAAATAGCAATTGATTTAGCAGAAACGCGCCGTAAGGCAGCCGAAGAAAAAGCACTATTAAATAAAAATAATGCTCAAGAAATTGCAGACCTTAAAGAAAATGCGGCTAAGGAGAAAGAGCAGATTGCGTTATCTATTGCAGAAGCTAGAAAGAGGGCAGCCGAGGAAATTGCACAAACGCGTAAGCAAGTTGATGATGAGCGTACTAAATCAGCCGAAGAAATTGCTGGGGTCAAGAAAAAATCAGCGGAAGAAGTTAAATTAGCTAAGCAGAATGCCGCTAAAGAAAAACAGTCAACTTCAGAAGAAGTGGTAAAAATACAAAAAGCAGCAGCCGATAAAATTCAAGCAGCACAAGCCGAAGCAACACAACAGGTAGCTGATGCCCTTAAAAATGCAGAAGCTCAAAAAGTAAAAATTGCAGAAGAAGTTACCGCAACTAAACAAAAGGCTACAGACGAAATCAAAACGATTCAAACGACAACTGCTACAAACATAGCAACGATCAAACAACAAGAAGAAACGGCTAAGAAGGAAGCAGCGGAAGAGGTTGCTAAAGCAAAAGCAAAAGCAGCGGAAGAAATTGCAAAAGCTCAAAAAGAAGCGGCTGAACGAGTAGCAGAAGCTAATAAAAAAGCGGCAGAAGTAACGCAACAATATTCTACGGAATTGACAAGTGTACAGTCCGAAGCACAAACTAAAATTAAGACAATC
>CAYLSF010000525.1:0-5544 GCA_964385675.1 uncultured Saprospiraceae bacterium | reverse complement strand
AGAATTATGTGAATTTTCTTTTGCTCCTTGACGCTAATCCGATAGCTATCGGGAAGCCGTTACACTAAAAATCAAATTAAAATGAAACAGAAACTAATTATTGTAAGCATCCTACTATTTGCCTTTCAAGCACAATCGAATGCACAAGAAGCTGCCTTAGGCTTGCGAGGTGGCTATAATATGTTCTTTTCTACACCAGATGGTTTAAATTATATTGTAGATCGATATAATGAAACTCGCCCCTTCTTAACAGAAGAAATGGAACATTTCAGTTATTTAGATGGTTTTACCTATCATTTTTTTGGAGGACTAGCTAATTT
Source organism: uncultured Saprospiraceae bacterium (assembly GCA_964385675.1). Taxonomy (GTDB): domain Bacteria; phylum Bacteroidota; class Bacteroidia; order Chitinophagales; family Saprospiraceae; genus CAYLSF01. Next base: position 5,224 of record CAYLSF010000525.1, on the reverse strand, counting down.
TTTAGTAGAGGCTGGTTACGATCACCGCTCACAAACTCGATTTGCACGAGGTATTGATGCTTCTGGTTTCAATCAAGAACGGCAACTTCGTATGGTACTAAATACGGGAAATTTGGGTTTAGCCTATAGTTTTATTGCGGATGAGGATGCCTTTGTTTCAGCTGGAGTAAGGAGTAATATTGGACCGTTGAGAATTAAAACTCGCATTGGAAGCGAAGATGAGGTTGGAGATTTAGAGTGGGAAGAAATTTATGACGATATTTATATGGATTTTGAATTTAATTTAAAATTAGTGATGCAAGGATTTTCGATAGAACCGTATTACACGGTTGGCTTGGATTCTTTTAGTGATATGGTACATAATCTACAAGAAGTCAATCAAGCGCTAAATCCTAATACGCATCAAAATGATCCAGAAACTATTTCTTTAAAAGCGAATGGTTTTGGAATTCGAATCATGTTTGCTTTTATGTCAACAGATCTTTGATTTCGGATATACGATTTCGGATTTCGGATCGAATTTTACTGAAATCCGAAATCATACATCCGAAATTAATCTAGAACCATTTATTCTCCAACGCTACATTTGCTGCTGCCACCTTTGAGCGAACTTCCAGTTTTTTATAAATATTCTCAATATGACTCCGAACCGTATGTGCAGCAATAAAAAGTTCTGCTGCTATTTTCTTATAGCTTTTTCCTTTAGATAAATGTTCTAAAATTTCAATTTCACGAGGGGTGAGTTTATAATCTTGTGGCGTTTTAAGTTTTTTAGGTTCAGGCGTATTACGTAAAAAATCTAGGGTTTTCATTGCCACAAGTGGCGACATTGCCATTCTACCTTCTTTGGCATTTTGAATCGCTTCTATGATTTTTTGAGGACGTTCATCTTTCAATAAATAGCCATCTGCTCCTGCTTTTATTGCTTCAAATATTTTATCATCTTGCTCAAAAATGGTGAGCATAATAATTTTTACAGTTGGAAACATCGCCTTAATCTGACGAGTTGCTTCAATACCATCCATTTTTCGCATCTCAATATCCATCAAAATCACTTCAGGCTTTTCAGGATTCGTTTGCATTAAATCTACAGCTACTTCACCATCATTGGCTAAAAATACGACTTCTACTTCATCGAATATTTGAAAAATACGACTGAGATTCTCCCGAATTTCTCGACGGTCATCTGTAATTGCTATTTTTATCATAATTAAATTTCTTTTGTTCCTTACAAATTTCTACAAATCAATTGACAAACTCAATCGGATATTTGCCCTATTTCCCTTTACCAAAAATAGGACACTTGCCCTATACTCACATTGAGGAGGAGCATCTAATTTTGTAAAACTTTATCATAATAATCATACATAACATGAAAAAACAATGTTTAATATTAGCCTTGTTATTAATAACGATGATTGCAAACGCACAAATGAATACAATTTATGGGGCAGGCTATAGTTTCAATTTTGGTCAATCTGCTGGATTAAATGAGTTGGTCAATCGCTACAATCAAAGAACATTAAAAACACCTATGGGAACATTTTCTCCAAATGGTTTAACCATAGGATTACTCTCTCGTTCCAATATAGGTTCACCACCATTATTTGAAGATGTTGGCCCTTTTACGACAGATAACGTATTTAACTATCTTGAATTAGGTTACAGTACGTATTGGGAAACCAACTCAGCTACTTTTTTGGGTGGAACGGAAGATGTTCAACAAGATTTACGAGTACGGATGCAAGGCGTTTATCTTGGTGGTGGGAGTTCTCAGTTTGCAATTCAACCAATCTCTATTGCAGCGGGTTTTCGTTTGAATATTGGTCAACTCGTAATTTCAAATCGTCAAGGTGAAATATCGACACTTGATGAACAAGAGTGGAATGAGGCGTATAATAATCTTTATGTGGATATGGTTTTAAATATGAAATTTTTTATCGGAAATTTCGTCATTGAGCCATATTACGCATTCGGGTTTGATGGTGTTGCTGAGTGGGAAATTTTTGATGGTGCTGGAGGGAGTGATATTTCATCAGTTTATCAAGCTTTGGGAATGGGGATAGGCGAATCAGAGCAATATTTAAAAATGCGTGGTTTTGGACTTCGATTATACTTGGGTATTGGTTTTTCAGATGATTAAGATTTAAATATTATTGGCTATAAGTATATTAAAAAATACACTTATAGCCAATAATAAATACTATCTTTGGCTATAAGTGTATTAAAAAACAGACTTATAGCCAATAATATTTATGAAACATTTAATTGGTCGGCAAAAAGAAATCAAAAAACTACAGCATTATACAACTTCTCGCAAGTCTGAGTTTATTGCAATTTATGGTCGTAGAAGGGTTGGTAAAACGTATTTAATACGTGAAGTCTTTGCCGAACAATTTGCCTTTCAAATTACTGGATTAAATAATATCAGCACACAAGATCAACTCATACATTTTCATGCTGCCTTAATTAAACAAAAATCAAAATCTACTAGCATTGAAATTGCTAAAGATTGGTTAAGTGCTTTTCGGAATTTAATAACCGTTTTGGAAGAAAAACTAACTGATGGCAAAAAAATCATTTTTTTAGATGAGTTGCCCTGGTTAGATACACACAAATCAAATTTCTTGACAGGACTAGAATTTTTTTGGAATAGTTGGGCGAGTGCAAGGCGTGATATTCTATTAATTGTCTGCGGTTCGGCAGCTTCATGGATGATCAAGAATCTATTGAATAACAAAGGCGGATTGCATAATAGAACAACGGGTAGAATGAAGTTAGAACCATTCACTTTAGCAGAAACGGAAGCCTTTTTACAATATAAGAACATCTATTTTGACCAATATCAAATCGCATTATTATATATGGTTTTTGGTGGGATTCCCTATTATTTGGACAATATTGAAGCGGGATTCAGTGCCATGCAAAATATCAATCAATTGTGTTTTGAGCGAAATGCTTTATTGCGTGATGAATACGAAAACCTATACGCTTCTTTATTCAAACGAGCAGAACGGCATAAAGCCGTTGTGGAAGCACTAGCCACCAAAAAGAAAGGTTTAACTAGATCCGAAATTGCTAAATTAACTCAATTATCAAATGGCGGTAGTTTGACTCGAATTCTAAATGAGTTGGAAGAAAGTACCTTCATTCGACACTATCAACCGTTTGGCAAAAAAGAAAGAGCTACCTTATATCAATTAATTGATCCTTATTCCTTGTTTTATTTAAATTTTATTCAAGATTCTAGTCCCGATGACGAAAACTATTGGATAAATATCAACAACACACCCGCTTATCATGCCTGGTCAGGTTATGCTTTTGAAATGCTTTGTTTACATCATGTACCACAAATCAAAAAAGCCTTAGGCATTAGTGGTGTGCAGACTTCCGTAGCATCATGGTACAATGAGAAAGCTCAAATTGATTTATTGATTGATAGAAAGGATCAAGTCATTAATTTGTGTGAAATGAAATTTTCTATTCATCCTTTTACTATTGATAAAAAATATGCAGAGAATTTGAGAAATAAAATAGGTACATTTCAGGCGATTACAAACACTCGAAAAGCGATTTTTCTAACCCTAATTACCACACATGGTATTACTCCAAATAAGCATAGTTATTTAGCTCCAAATAAGGTGATACTTGAAGATTTGTTTGAGTAGTAATTGAAAATAGGTAAAATGCCCTATGTCTTTCAATTGATTTTTAATGTTAATTTGTAGTATCACAAAAACTAAAGAACATGAAAATCAAACACTATTTCTTATTGTCATTAGGTATCATCTATTTCCACTGTCAAAGTATCGCACAAAAAGATACATTAGCGACCAAACTACCTGATTTAATTGTTGAAAAAATAATTGAACACGCCACTGAAAATAAACCAATTGATATAAATATTATTGTAAAAAATATTGGTACAGCTACTTCAAAACCGTCGGTTTTAACTATTAATGGAACGTATCGTTCACTGGCAAAATCAGATATCAAAAGACTACAGCTAGAGTTAGTAAAAACGGATTTATCGTATAAAACCTACGTTATCAATTATGATATTCCCACTTTGCAACCGAATGAAACCGCTACATTTCGTCTCAAATTGGATAAAAAATTAGATGAAGATTGTTCCTTCCTAATCCGAATAGATAAGGACAATAAATTGCAAGAATCAAATACAAAGAACAACAAAACGGCTTATCCACAAGAGGCATTGGAATTATTTAATATTTTCCCCGATTTAACTATCAAAAAAATACATCAACCCGACTATAACTACGATAACAAAAGTACTGTCTTACTTATTGATATAGAGAATATTGGCTTGGCAACGGCTGAAAATGTCACTTTAGAAGTGTGGGAAATTACGGCTGCGTTATCAGATATTTCGGAACGTGATTTAAGAGCAATTCTAGGCGAAAATTGGTGGGTATTTCAAGAGAGAGCTAGTTCAGAACCGATGTTTGAATTTTCAGAAACCATTAATGAATTAAAAGCGGGCGAGCAACACCGTTTTACTATTGAGTTTAGTGGCTGGATTTATAATCCCAACTGCAAAATTGGAGCAATGGTCAAGACAACTTCCGAAGAAGATAAAGTAGGTAATAATGCGAGTTCTTTTATTCAAGGGGGCTAGATTTTAAGATTTTAGTACAAATGTTCTATTGCTTTTTTATTAAAAAAATGACTATTTGTACCCGACTAATAAATAAACAACTATGAAAAATATTGGGACTGTCCTTACTATTTTGCTTTTTGCAGGTGTTTTCCTATTTCGTTATTATGCAAATAATGGTCATTTACCATTTATGGAGCCAGACGAGCCTCAAAAACCTACCTCTGGCGTGCCTTATAAGCCGAATCAAAAATTTACATTAAGCTATAAGGAATACAAAAAATTAGTGAAGCCTAAGGTATTTGAAGATATTTTGGAGAAAAACCGCCAAAGTATTGTTCAAAATCCACCTGTGATTCCTGCACATACTTACAAACGAGGGCAGCAAACTGCCCAACAAAATGAAAATTCAAGGTTACAACAATTGCTGTTGAACCCTTGTAAGATCAGTAAAGAGTTGAGTCAAATTATTGAATCGTGTGATTTCACCTCTCCTAAAGTACGAACAGAAGCGATTACCCTAGCTTCTGCGAATTCAGGCAATTAAGTAGTCGGACATATTTATTCGTCACTTAAAAGCATTCATTGAAAAATGGATTTTATAGT
>CAYLSF010000524.1:1575-5556 GCA_964385675.1 uncultured Saprospiraceae bacterium | reverse complement strand
ATTAGGTAGTCAATTATAAGTAATAGGGCATAGGTAATAAGTCATAAGTTTTATACTATGATTCTAATTATTCAAATATTAAAAAAATGAAGCTAGAGTTAATTCCTACCATTTCTACATCACTAAAATCAATTCTTGTTTTTTTAGTAATTTCTTTATTGCTAAGCAATTGTAATTCAGATGTGGTTGAGCAAGATGAATTACATGGTGTTTGGGTAGCAACATCAAATGCTTCAAAAGATATTTTTTATCGTCCACCTTTGGTTATTCATGTCGAGGGAGATAGTATGAGTTTAAGTGAATATTTAGGACGAAGAAATTATTACTCTTGGACTAGAGATGGTAAAAAAATCACCTATAAAAATGAGCAGGAAGAAAGTCATTTTACCATCTTAGATGGCGAGGGTCAATTTTACACCGTGCAATTACCTACAGGAGATACTTTAAAATTTGAAAAAATCAATCAAGCTGCCTATACGGATAAGGGAGAAGTTGAGGCCTTGTTGGAACGGCAAACCTTTGAATTAGATATTCCAAACTTAGGGATACGTATGCGTCCTTTATTAATGAGTAATTCCGAACTCTATTATCTTGCTAATGAAATTACGGTGGATTCTTCTACCATGACAGCAGATACCTTACAAATGATGGAAATTGCTCAATATAGTTTACAAACATTTAGTAACACTACTTTTATAGAGTTTCAACAGTTACCTAATATGAGAACCGTAGTGGGATATATTGATGAAAATTCCGATTTTAATTGTAAGGGATATTGTTTTATAGATGGTGAAAAACATGATTTTACTTTAAACACCGTGGGTTCTACGGTAGATACAGCCGCTTTAACCCAACAAATTTTAGGCGAGTGGAAATCGGAAAAACAAAACCTAATATTAACTTTAAATGAAGATAGAACCTATTCACAAGGGGAACTAACAGGGAATTGGCAGATGGATGAGACTGGACAAATTATAACCTTATCTCAACTCAAACCAATTGTCTTAGGTTATTTAAAAAATACTAATACCCTTACTTGTACAAATCTTTCAGAGTTTAACAATCCTTATATTACCTTTCAAAAAGTAAAATAAATACTCAGAGTAGAGAGTAGAGATCTGAGAACAGAGAATTTACTCCAAAAATATCAATGAAATAAGTAATTTCGTGTCCTCATTTAAAAATTAGGGATTAGTAATTAACATTTTCTGGTAATTAGTGATTATTGACTAATCACCAATTACCTATTACCAACCACTAACCACCATGAATAAACGTCCACTTATTTTAGTGACTAATGATGACGGTATCACCGCACCGGGTATTACGGCTTTAGTAGATTTTGTAAAAGATTTCGGAACGCCTGTGGTTGTTGCACCTGATAGTCCACAATCAGGACAAGGTCATGCGATTACCTTGAATAAACCGTTACGCCTTAAACCTAGTACACACTTTGGGGCAGATGTACAGGCTTATGCTTGTTCTGGAACGCCTGTAGATTGTGTGAAAATTGCTAAACACCGTGTTTTGAAAGGACAAGAGATTGATTTATGTGTATCAGGAATCAATCATGGTTCTAATGTGGCGATAAATATTTTATACTCAGGTACGATGTCAGCAGCCATGGAAGCCTCCTTAGAAGGGATCAATTCTATTGGTTTTTCCTTATTAGATTTTAATTATGATGCAGATTTTCATGCAGCAGAAAGTTACATCAAACATATCATAAAGGCGACTTTAGAAAATGGTTTGAATGATACTAAATTGCTGAATGTCAATATCCCCAAACTACCAAAAGAAAAGATAAAAGGGATTAAAATCTGTCATCAAGCAGATGCACAATGGGAAGAATCTTTTCAAGAACGAAAAGACCCTATGGAAAAATCGTACTATTGGATGGGCGGTACATTTGTAAATAGAGACCATTCAGAAGATTCTGATGTATGGGCATTATCAAGAGGATTCATTTCAGTAGTTCCATGTATTCATGACCTCACGGCATACAAAGCGATGAGTGGTTTAAAATCTTTAGAATTGTAACTTATCTAAGTAATAGGTATTAAGTAATAGGTAATAAGTTTTAAATGATTCGTTTATAGTTTATACTTATTACCTATTACTTATCACTTAATACTTATAAAAAAGATGATACGAAAAAACACAATATTATATGGCGTACTTTGGGGCTTGGTCATTCCATTTGTAGGCGTAGCGATTTTGATGATGATAGATGAAAATATTACCGCTATGGAATGGGAAATTCGAGAGGGTTATACTTACAAAGGACAACCTAAACGAACGCTATTTCTCTTAGGTATCTGTTTAAACTTAATTCCACTCCGAATCTTCCAAAATAGAGGTTGGTTTCAATCTATCAGAGGATTGATCTTCCCTACCCTAGCCTATGCATTCGCATGGATGATTTATTTTGGGAGTTTGTTAGTTGGTTAGTTATTGGTTGTCAGTTATCAGTTATCCGATAACCAACAACCGATAACCGATAACTGACGAAGTCAACATCATTTGAAATACTATATAATAGCAGGAGAAGCATCGGGAGATTTGCATGGTTCAAATCTGATAAAGGCACTGAAACAGGAAGATAATGCTGCGGAATTTAGAGTATGGGGGGGCGATTTGATGCAAGCGGAAGTAGGGACAGTTGTCAAGCATATTCGAGATTTGGCATTTATGGGATTCGTGGAAGTGGTTAAAAATCTTCGTACGATTTTGGGGTTTATGGAATTATGTAAAAGAGATGTGCTTTCTTTTCAGCCTGATGTATTGATTTTAATAGATTATCCTGGTTTTAATATGCGAATGTCTGAATGGGCAAAGCAGCAAGGTATTCGCAACTTTTATTACATCTCTCCTCAGATTTGGGCTTGGAATACCAAGCGAGTTCACAAAATCAAGAAGAATGTGGATAGGATGTATGTCATTCTTCCATTTGAATCTGACTTTTATCAAAAATATAATTGTGAAGTAGATTTTGTAGGACATCCTTTATTAGATGTCATAGAAAGTCGAGCAATAGATACTTCTTTTAAAGATACCTTCAACCTGTCTGAGAAACCAATCATTGCTTTACTACCAGGAAGTCGTCGGCAAGAGATTAGCACGATGTTAGGAATTTTCCTAACCCTTGTTCCAAATTTCCCAAATTATCAATTTGTTATCGCAGGGGCTCCTGCCCTACCCGCTTCATTTTATGATGATACCATTCGACAATTCAATGAAAAACGATTATTACAAAATCAACCTTTAATTGCAGGTATTCCTGTCATTCCAAATCGAACCTATGATTTATTACAACATGCTCATGCTGCCTTAGTGACGTCAGGGACGGCAACGCTTGAAACCGCCTTGTTTAATGTACCATTGGTGATTTGTTATAAAGGAAACCCTGTTTCTTACCAAATTGCTAAACGAATTGTAGATATTGAATACATCGGATTGGCTAACTTGATTATGAATCGCCCTATGATTCAAGAGTTAATTCAGCATGACTTAAATACAGATCAATTAATTCAAGCATTGCAGCATATATTAGATGGAGAAGGACGAGTTGAAATTTTAAAACAATTTAAAGATTTAAAACAAACCTTAGGCGGAAGCGGAGCATCTGCAAGAACTGCTAAGTTGATGGTTGAAAGAATGTCTAAGGAATAGTAGATAAAAAAGTGTCAAGCCACGACAACTTGACACTAACCAATTACATTAACCAATAAGTTATATCTTCCTTAAATCTTCATTTTCTAACGTTTCTATTATTAAGACAATTACAATATCAAATCCCCCTATTGAGTGTTGAATTTTTTACGATTTAAATAAATCATCTAAAACGATAATATTATCAACCAATCCAATACTATGCTCATTCTTGATGACATCAAAAGTTGTAATGATACTTAAAAATAGCTGTTTTCGAGTTTGAGTAACCGCTTGGAATACATGAAGTTTATGTTGTAAATTCTCAGC